>NZ_JBDSQY010000217.1:0-47702 GCF_039929585.1 Capsulimonas sp. | reverse complement strand
TACTTCGCCAGATCGGAGAGTGCCTGGAACTCTTCGTCGGAAAGCTCCACGTTGACCGAGCCGATGTTTTCTTCCAGGTGATCCACGCTGGATGTCCCCGGGATCGGGAGCATGGCGGGCGAGCGCTTGAGCAGCCACGCGAGGGCGAGCTGAGCGACGGTCGCGCCGTGCTGCTTGCTGTAGGTGTCCAGCAGACCTCCGGGCTTCACCAGATCGCCGCCGGCGACCGGGAACCACGGGATGAAGCCGATGTTGTTCTTCGTGCTGTAATCCAGCAGCGCCTCGGACTGCCGATTGGCCAGGTTATAGAGGTTCTGCACCGAGACGATGTCCACAATCGTCTTCGCATGCTCCAGCTCTTCAATGGAAACCTCGCTCAGACCGATGTGCCGGATCTTGCCCTGCTCCTGAAGCTCCTTGAGCGCGCCCAGTGATTCCTCGACGGGAACCTTGGGGTCGATACGGTGCAGCTGATAGAGGTCGATGGTGTCGACTTTCAAGCGGCGCAAGCTCATCTCGACGCACTGCTTAAGATACTCGGCGCGGCCGACCGGGGTCCAGACGCCAGGACCTTGACGGGTCAGGCCGCCCTTGGTGGCGATCACAAGGCCATCGGCGTAAGGAAAGAGGGCCTCCGCGATAATCCGCTCGGAGACTTCCGGTCCATAGGAATCGGCGGTGTCGATGAAGTTGACGCCCAGCTCCACGGCCCGTCGCAGCACTGCCTTCGCCTCATCCGGGTCCTTCGGCTCGCCCCAGATCCCGTCGCCCGTGATGCGCATGGCGCCGTAGCCCAGTCGATTGACGGTCAGATCGCCGCCCAAAGTAAACGTTCCGGACGCCGCCGCGTTCGCCGGCGCTTGTGTGGTGTTCATGGTGTGTCTCCTTCGAAAACTTGGGAGTGGTCTCCGGAGTTTGGAACAGGCGAAACCGCGCCCGCGTTCCCGGATTTCGGGAAGAACGAACGAGAATCGAGCGCGCGTGTCAGCGCGTCCGCCGTGTCGGTTCTGCCCATTTTGTTCGCCGCCGTGATAAATTGGGGGGGCGCCTCAGCCAGCGGCTCGCACTCGAATACCCATTTCGCAAGCTTTGAGGCAATGTCGTCTTTGCCGAGGGCAAGGAGCGCTTCGTAGATAAGAATGGCGTCTGGAAGAAGATACTCCAACATCCCCTGGCTTTCCTCGCCCTTCTCCGCGTCCTCTGCAAAATCCCACATCACGTGATGCTGTGCGATTTGGCAGAGAATAAATGAGGTCTGTTTTTCAATGCACGGCTCTAACTCCGTAAAACGCCCCGCGCTGGCAAGTTCTTTCCAAACCATTTTCAGAAAACGGTTGTAGGCGTCTTGATGCGATGGACCGAGGTTCGCCAATCGTGTGAGGAAAACAAGGTTCTGTTCAGGGTGTTCCATCAAATCATTCATCAGGTGAATATCGCTCATCTCCTGATAACCGCCGCTGCCGGACAGGACCATTTCTTCCCACTGGCTTCGGCGAACCAGCAGCGCTTCTCTGGCTTCCTGAATATGCTTTGCAATTTCGATAATGCCCGAAAGTGCGCTGATGAGATGTGCGGGACCAAAGATCCGAGGGTTACGATAATTGTCGAGGAGATCCAGATATTCGGTCAGCGCCTCTAAATATTTGCCCTTCTCCTTCAATTCTTCCGCGCTGGAGAAACGTTGATCGAGTTCTTGTTGTGTCATTTGCTGTCGCTCCCGCGTCCTGCCTTGGCTGCTGCTGCCGACATCAGTGCCTCGGCTTCTCCGGTCGGATCGCATCTCAGCACCCACCGCAACAGCGTTTCGGCGACACGATCTTTGTGAACGGCCATTAAGACTTCGTAGGCCAGAGACGCCTGCGCCACTTGACGGCGAATCATCCCTAAATCGCGGGAATGCTCATCAGATCCCTCGGTAAGAAAGCTCCAAACGACATAATGACGCGCAAGATAGCCTGCGATATTCCTTGCCTCGTCTTCAATGATTGAGGCCAATTTTTCGTATTGACCTTCCGTGGCAAGTCGCTCCCAAAGATGATTCAGCAGCGTTGCATGTAGTTCTTGAAGCTTGGGGATATGCGAGATCTGCTCCAGAAGCGCAAGGCTGCGGTCTCGCTCATCAAGGTACTTATTGAACGATGTGAAGTCGTGAATTTCTTGCCAGCCGCCGGAGCCATCCAGAATACTGGCCTCGCATCTGTCACGGCGTGTCTCCAGCGCTATGCGCGCATCAGGGAGGTGTTCGGACAGCGCCATAATATCGCTGAGCGTGTAAGAAAGCCGAACGCCGGCGCTGCCGCCGTTATCGAGAAAAAATAAACACCCTTCCAGCGCCTCGGCGTACTTGCCCTTTTTGGCGTCAATGCGCGCCTGATCGTATCGCCGTTTGACTTCTCGCTCTGTCGGCATGCTGCTGCTCCTGGTGTGATTCTTGGGGAATTATTGAGGCGGCGCGGGAGCTGGCGGCCAGACGCCGCTTTCTTGTGGATCGTTTTCGGGGGCGGAGCTTGCGGGCGGCGTGGCTTGAACCATTTCCCAGAGGCGCTGAACGGAGAAAAGGCAAAAAGTCATGCTTGTCGCGCCTAGGGCCAAAGTCAGAACATATGCGATCTTGGTTTCTCGCAGGTTCATCAGCAAATAGATGTCGTCGATCCCTAACACGATGGCCGCGATCACGCCGTTGATCAGTCCGGGAATAGCCCAGGTCAGCACGCGGGTCAGATGGTTTTGCCGGGCATGCTGGTATATTTTCACTTGCGCGATCAAGATCGCAACCGCAAGGAAACTGATAAACACGTAGTAGATCAGGCGAAGATAAAAATATGGAGACATGCCCGGCTGTTTCGAGGTCGTTCTGAAGAAATCCTGCGACGACTAATCCGTGGCCTTCTCAATAGTCAGGTCGTAGTGATAGGTCTTGTCGCCGTTGGTGTTGCGCACGGCGAGAATGATCGGTTTGGGTTTGGTGACGGTCATGATCGCTTCGCCCCGCGCCTGATCGCCGATTTCGTTGACATTGACGTAATTGATTTTGTCCGGGAAGCCATATTTGTTGAGCAGGTCGATGCTACCCTGAATGTTCGTGCTTTCGCCCTGCGGCAAACGCAGGCCCAGGGAGATGCTCCACTTGCCGGGAGGCAGGGTGATGGAATAGTACACAGGCGCGAAGCCGGAGATATCGCCGCCGACGCCTTCCTCGTTGGAGATCTTTGCCGGCGACACCTCGCCGCCGTAACCGAACGGCAGCAGCTTGATTTGCTTTGCCGGCAGTACGGTCAGCCAGATATCGAGTGGGATTTCCTGGTCGTGCTGAACGCGCAGGCGAGCGCCGAATGTCTTGTCGACGCGGAACTGCTCGCCGACACGGGTGGAGACACCGATCTCGTTGCTGGAGATCAGCCGATTATTGACAAGGACGCCGTTGTTCTTCAGAAGCTGCACCTGCGCCTGAATATTACTGGAATGGTCATCCGAGCGCTTGACGTCCATGACGACGTAGTAAACGCCCTTGCTGAGCGAGATGGCGTAGTCCGTGGATTCGTCTTTGTCGAGCGTCAGATGGACGGTCTCGCCGACAGCCATCTTGATGGCGTTGTTTTTCGCCTGCGCGGTGAAGGCCGATAGCCCCAGCATGAGCGCGAGGGCGAGAGTGAGGATTCGCTGCATGTGTATTCTCCTTCGGTCACATTGCGGGTTTTATAACGACGGTGGTTCGTTCTTTGTGTCGCGCGGCAGCGATTCCCGCACGGCCTTCGTCAGTCCCTTGACCACCAGTTCGTACGAATGGTAAATCAGGTCCGTCAAAAAGTCTTCGGGAACACCGCCGTCGAGGACGATCGTATTCCAATGCCGTTTGTTCAGGTGATAGCCGGGCAGAATGGAGGGGAACTCGTGGCGCAGAGCGATTGCCTGGTCCGGATCGCATTTCAGAGCCAGTCGCGGCGGAGTTACGTCCCATGAAGTAAAGGCGAAGATCTTGCCGCCGACTTTATGCACGGCGGTTTCCGGGCCGAAGGGATACTCTTCCACGGAACCCGGATACTCGGACAAATGCGCTCGCAGCGTCTTCCAATCCATCGCGCGGCTCCTTGCGCGGACAGTATACTTGCCTGTCCACCCAACGACTATACCCAAGAAACCCCCCGGCGCGATGATTTCGCGCCGGGGATGTTTGCGTCAAAGGAAAAGTCTAGCTTTCCGGATGCTTTACAGATACGTATCGCTTACGGTGACGTGCACGGTCACGGGATTGTAATGCTGATTTCCCGTAGCCCACACTGTGAAGGGAACGTCGTAGCTTTTCGATCCTGAAGGGAAGATGTACGAGAACGGCTGATCGGTTACGCCCAGCTGAACGTCGTCGTGCGAAGGATCGCCCATAAATACTTCTCCCTGGATCGGCAGGCCTGTTTTGGAATCGACGGCGTGGACCGTCACCTGCACCGCTTTGGCTTGCGGGAAGGCAACGCCATTGATTCTCAGCAGCTGGAAGTGAATGGTATTGGGGTTGGCGTAGGCCGTCATGGTCTTGTAAAAGCTTGCGTTTGCAAGCTGAAGGCGATCGACTTTGACGGTCATCTTTGCCTGCGCCCGGTTTGTGGCGCCGGGCTGCCCGGTGCGCAGGATCGAGGTGGCGAGCGTGTCGTGAAGGCCGGTGACGTCGCCGGTAAGCAATCCTGAGAGCAGATCGATGTCACAGGCGAAGCCGTAATCGTAAGGCGCCGGGTTGATGTCGCATGTGTCGTCCCCGCCGTTCAGTCCGCCGTCTTCATCCTTAAGAATATAGGTAACGTGCGCGCCCTTGCTGGACCATGGGACGAACTTCATGGAGATCCAGTTGTTCGGATAGATCGTGTCGAAGTTATCCTGAGTCGCTTCGTAGAACGGCTGGCCGGCGATTGTGAGCTGAGCGTAAAAATCAGCTTGCGAGTTCCAATCGAGGCTGGATAGGGAGTGAACTCCGATGGTCTTGACGGAGACCGACTGCACATCCCAGGCCGCCGTGGCGTAACCGGAAACGGCGGGAGGGTTCGCCGCCGGAGAGTTACTCGTGAGGCCGTTTGTCAGCACGCCCGACAGGAGCAGCTGCTGCACTTTGATATCATAAATGGAAATGTTGGGGAGCCAGGACGCCATGAAGCCCGCGAAGTCAGGAATACTGGAGCTGCCCGGGCCTTTCCAGTGCCCGCCGCCGCTGGGAAGCCATTCGGAAGCCCGGTAGGAGGCGTTCAGGTCCCAGTCCAGATCCGTGCTGTTCTTGCCGGAGACGGCGAACTGCTGCATTTTTCCCCAAAACGTAGGATCGATCTGGTCCGACCACGTTTTCATGGCGTGGGTCCATTCGCGGGAGCCGACGTAAGCATACACATAGGCCTCGGAGTAGTGGCGCCGCGACGGAGAAGCGCCGGGAGCGTCGTGGTTGATCCCATAGGTGTCGTCGCCGTGATCGAGCGAGTTGTATCCGCCGAAGTTCGGATAGTGTCCGGTGTGAATATCGAAATACAGCGGCGCTGGCTGCGAGTTAAACCAGGTTTCTGTGCGAAACGCCGCGTGTGGCGCTTTTGGGTGCGCCTCTACCCAATTTGAATGCGAGTAGAAATCCTGCACCGTATGCAGAGACACGCCTAAAACCGTCAATCCTTTGAGGGTATCGTGCTGAAGCGCCGCCTGCTGGATCGCCGTTTTGGTATTGGTCGTCAGATGGCTCCAGTAGTTGTTCACCTGGGAAGATGAGGAGTTATGGATCGTCGGCGTATTGTCAAAGTGCAGCTGCCGCGCAAAGTCCTGGACACCGGGATGGATGTCGCTCAAATAATCCGTGTACCAGTTGTCGACCTGAGCGATCTTGATCGCCGTGTTTCCAAAACCCTCACGGTCGAGTGCGTCTCGCGTCAGGTCATGATGCGGGCCGGTATCGAATGCATGGGACGGCTGCACGCCGGTCAAAAGCGCAAGTACGCCTAGAACGGCGACTGGAGCGCTGCGGCGAGCCGCGTAAAAGTTTTTCGTCAGTAATTTCTGGATGTTCACAAGCTTGTCCTCCGTTGGATCGCGCCGGCGGTTCATCCGTCAGCGTCAGGAGGAGTATAAAGCGTTGTCGTGAGAATAGGGTGAGCGGATCGCGATCTTAGCGTGAGGTTTGCGTGATATTTTTTGTTATGCGGCTTATTTGAGCTGTTTTCGCATACGGACGACCGGCAGAGTCAAATCGTCCTGCAGGGGAATTTCAAACCGTTCCGACACGAGATATCCAAAGGCTGCGTACAGCGGCTCGCCGGCCAGGGTGGCGACGATTTCCACGTTCGTAAACCCGGCTTCGGAGATCGCCGTCTCGCACGCGGTCATCATGAGCCGTCCGGCGCCGCGCCGGGCGAAGTCGGGATGCACGAAAAAGGCGCGGATGCGTGCGGCGTCCCGCGCGGGATCAAGAAGGGACGCGCTGCTACTATCGCCGCCAAAGAGGGTTTTTCGTCGGCTCCAGCCGCCGCAGGCGACAATGCCGCCGTTTGCTTCCACGACAAAATACGTTCCGTCGGCGATCAATTGACGGTCCACGCCGAAGACAGGTCCGAAGGCCGCTTCAATCTGGGCGGGAGAATAATCGCCTGCTTGAAGCGTGCGCGCCGACAAACGGATCAGCGCCGCGAGCGTCTCGACGTCGCTTGATTTCGCAAGTCTAAGTTTCAGAATGCTAAGTGTCCCGATCCTTTGCTGTTATTCATGGCTGTATTCTAGGCGGTCTATGCCGCTTTCACGTCGCGCTCATGGGCGATCGATTCTTGCGCGGAAGGGGGAGATGCGGGGCGGCGGCCTCGGGCGGCGCGCAGGAAGGCGGCGCCGGAGATGGGATCGAACTGCGTTCCGATGTTCGCTTCGATCTCCGCAAGCGCCTTATCCCAGTCCATGCCCTTGCGGTAGGGACGGTCGGTCGTCATGGCGCTGAAGGCGTCCGCGACGGCGAGGATACGGCCGAGCAGCGGGATCTCGTTGCCGGCGAGGCCGTTCGGGTAACCCTTGCCGTCCCACCGTTCGTGGTGTGAGCGCACGGCGTCCAGGGACGATTCCATACCCGGCAGCGCACCGACAAGCAAGGCGCCCAGGTGCGGGTGCTGTTTCATGATCTCGTACTCTTCGGCGGTGAGGCGGCCGGGCTTGCGCAGGATCGAATCCGGGACGCCGATCTTGCCGACATCATGCAGCAGGCCGCCGATGCGAATATCGCGCATGGTGTCGTCGGAATGGCCCAGCTCCGCGGCGATCCAAAGGGCGAAATCGGTAACATCTTCTGAATGCCGGCGGGTGTATCGGTCTTTGTTATCCACAGCCGTGACCATGGAGTCAAGAGTGCCGAACGACTGCTCGGCGCGCAGCTTGCGGTTGGAGCGCTGGGTCGAGCTGGTCTGAGCGATGCCGGTGTCCGACACCTTGGCTTCATACAGGTTGCTGTCGGCGGCGTTGAGTAGGTCGTGGCGGCTGAGGCCGTCGTTCGGGTAGTCCGCGATGCCGAGGCTCAGGCCGATCGGAACGATCCGCTCGTCGCCGGGTCTCCGGAAACCGTCGAAGTTGATCCGTTCGCGCAGTGCTTCGGCGAGCGCGCGGGCGTCGTTGGCGGTGGTGTCCGGCAGGAGCATGATGAACTCGTCGCCGCCATACCGGCCCGCCAGATCGCCTTCCCGGCACGTTTCGGAGAGCGCTTTGGCGACGTGCTTGAGCACCTGGTCTCCGGTCGGGTGGCCATAGGTGTCGTTGAAAAGCTTGAAATTGTCCAGATCCATCATAATCACCGACAGCGGGCGGTTCTGCTGTACGGCGGTTTCAAACTCGCGGTCCAGGCGCTGATGGATGGCGCGATGGTTGTAGAGTTCGGTGACCGAGTCGCGGTCGGCGGCGTGCTTCGCTGTCTGGTACTGGCGCGCATTGTTCAGCGCCGCGCCGACTTCCAGGCCGACCCCTTCGATGATCTTCACGTCGGAAGCGTCGAAGTCGCTCATCCATCGCACGAAGCCCACGGACCCGAGGATCTGCCCTTGCCAGAGCAGGGGCGCCCGGAGATAGGCGCCGGCGCAACCCGCGCCGCCGGGCATATGGATGACCTCGATCTCGCGGCAGCGCGGGAGCTGATCGATCCAGTTCAGACCTGGCCCGCTCTGCCCGAAACCTGTTTGGCGAACAATTGGGAAATTGGCTTCCGACGAAGAGGCGGGATCGCCCAGTCGGATTACGGCCGCGTCTGCTCCGAGAAGGTTCGGCGCATGCTCCAGAACCTGGTTCAAGACTTGATCGTGGTCGAGAGTGGTGTTGATTTCTTTTGTGAGGCGGTGCAGCGCGGCCAGCTGCTCCGTGCGCCACTCCAGTTGGCGCGTTCGCTGGGCGACCGTTTCTTCCAGACCTTCGTTGGTGCGGCGCAGCTGCAAAGTCAGGCGGCGGTTCTCGGTCAGCGTGAACATCTGTCGCAGGATCACCAGCAATATCAACACAAGGCCGGTTACGAGGGTCGATACGCCGATCTGATGAAACGGCGGTTCGTTGTAATCGCGGATGCAGATTACGGCGAATGCGGCGAACGCGGCCAGATACGGCAGGATCATTTGCATTAGGCTTGTCTGCGCGTTCCTTGTCCGCTCCGTGATGGAGACCGCTTTGTTCGAGCCGGGCAGCCATGTTGGGAGCACCAGCGCGAAACCGATCATGATCCAAGAGAAGGAGCAGGCCCAATCCGTCCAGCTTCCCGTCTTATAAGTCCCATTGAGGGTCATGATGGCGAACGAGGTGTCGAAAAACGCGAGCAGAGTCATACCGGCGGCGAGGAATGCGCAGGATCGCCGCATCACGCGATCCGCCGTCATTGTCTTGAGCAGGACGATGACGCCAAAGATCGTTATGACGTCGCCCAGCGGGTAGGCCACGGTGATGATTTTTCCCAGCTTGGGCAGGTCCGATGTCTCCCACTGGCGGTCGATGACGAAATGCCAGCTCAGCATTCCGGCGCCGAGCGCGGCGATCGCGCTGTCCAGGATCAATTTCGTCCGCCCCGCCACCGGCATGCTGCCGAACAGCAGAAATACGCCCACGATCAAACAGGGATAAGCGCCGAGGTAGCCTACGTCGGACCATCCCGGGAAGGGAACCTCCACGCCTCTGATGCTTTCGTAATAGGTCCAGGTACATTGTCCCAGCGCAAACGAAAGACAGGCGATACCGATCAGCAGCCAGCCGACACGGCGCATCGGGCTCATGCGGCGGCCCCGAAAGAAGTAGAAGACGCCGCCGATCCCCGAACAGATTGGTGGGATGATCTGATAGGTGTTGAAAAAGGCGTGGTAGAACTCGGGCGTTCCAGGGCGAAGGATCAGCATGGCGATAAACACCATGGCGTAAATGATCGCTGCTCCAATAATGCCTTTTTGTAATCTGGACATGCGACTCGATACTCTTTTCCTCCGTATGACGGTAGCCGGGTTACCGGTCCGAAGCGGAGATGATAGCCGTGACGCCCGCATACGGCGCCTATTCCACTCGGTAATAATACTCGATTATTGTTTCGGCAAAAAACGCTTCGAGCATTAGGCTATCATGGCGCCATGTCACCAAAATCCGCAATCCGGCGCAGGACGTCCCGGTCTTGAACGGTAACGGTCCTTCCGTTGACGGTGATGGCCCCGGATTCCCGCAGGCTGCCCAGGGTTCGAGAGACGACATCGCGCACGGTGCCGATTTGGCTTGCAATCTCCTCATTGGCGCCCTCCAGACGGAACGTCTGGCGCCCTTCCGAGGCGCGCAGCAGATAGGCTGCGAGACGAACGCGGACGCTGTGCATGGTTTGCGCCTCCAGCATCACCACCAGTTTGCGCATTCGTATGGAGAGCGCGCGCAGCGCGAGGATCGCAATCTGTGGATGCAGCGCCATCATTGATTGAAACTGATCGCGCGGCACCACCAGCACGCGCGTCCCGTCCTCGGCCGCCTCCGCGCTGGCCGGGTAATTGCCGCCGTCAAACAGCGGCAGCTCGCTCACGCTGCTTCCCGGCGCCTCCAGCCCCAGTGTCAACTCGCGTCCCCGACTGTCCAGTTTGTAGACCTTGACGGCGCCAGACAGTACGACGATGAGGCCAAGACAGGCGTCCCGCTCCGAAACCAGCAGTTCGCCCCGGCTGAGTTTCCGCTCGCGTCCCGCCGCCGCGATCTCCGCAAGCACTGTCTCCGGCAGCTCTTTCAGAAATGGAACCCGCGCCAATGCTTCTTTACGCTCCATCACGCGCCATTTCCTTCTCCCGAACGCCCGCTATGACGAAAGTCATTGTGCGCGAGCGCATTCCTGCGGTATCGTAGCGCTGTAATCGTCCTCATAGCGATTAGTATAGCGCACTGATGCTCGAAACGTCAGGCGCCCTTTCGGAAAAGGAAACGAAACCATGGCCTACGTCATCACCGAGCCTTGCGCCGGAACCAAGGACAAATCGTGCGTCGCCGTCTGCCCGGTGGACTGCATCCATGAGGGAACCGTCGAAGTGGACGGTGTCATGATCGACCAGCTCTTCATCGAGCCCAATGAGTGCATCGACTGCGGTCTCTGCGAGCCTGAGTGCCCTGTGGATGCGATCTTTATGGAAGATGAAGTCCCGGCGCAATGGTCCCAGTATATCGAGATCAACGCCGAGTTCTACAAGTCCGGCAAACGCGCGTAGTCAGAACTCGCCCCGGCCTTCGGCTGCCCTGCCGGGGTGGGTTACCCGCTCTTTCTTAGCTCCGTCGGCGACATCCCCGTCGCCGCCCGGACGATCTTGCTGAACTGCCTCGGATCTTCGACCCCCACCTGCGCTGCGACGATATGCACGGGTAAGCCCGTGCTGCGCAGTAAATGGCCGGCGCGGTCGACGCGCCGCTGCCGGATATATCCCACCACTGTCGTATCAAACCGTTTGCGGAAGAGGCGTGTCAGATGGTTGTGCGACACGCCAAGTTCGGCGGCGAGCGCTTCCACGACGATTGGTTCGCTGAGGCGCATTTCGATCCGCTCACATGCCTGAACGAGGGCCGCAGGATTGTTATGCACCTCCGGCTCCAACGCGCTTCGGTCGGCGAGCCGCCACAGCAAGTCCCAAAGCCGCACCTCCGCGCGCTCCGGGTTGATCCGGAAACAGGAGATGCCTTCCTCCAGCGCTTTATAGAAGTCGGCGTAATCACCTCCCAGGTCCTGCATTGCCGGTACGATGCGGGACCCGCTCGCCGCTTCTGGAAATGAGAAATGGGCGCAGAGATGAGTGGAGCGGTCGGGGAAATGATAGACCGCCTCCACATCGGGCGGCGTCAGGCTGACGAAGCCGGGGCGGATCGGGAGTGAAACTCTCTCAATCTCCACCCTGGCCTGATAGGCGTACAGATGCAGCGCCCAGTGGCCGTGCGTGCGGTGGCGCTCCACGCGATCGGGGCCGTGGACGCCGACCGCCATCAGCCGGGCGCTGGGGCGCTGGGCGAGCGGGAGGCTCCAGGTGAGATGGGGGATATTCATGGTGATTTTTGACAACAGAAAGAGTGAGAATTTCTCTGTACGATTTGTTCCGTGCGTGATATAGTATAACCAATCATTCAGTCGATACGCAACTGCTCGTTATGGAGAACCCTATGCTGACACCCGAACAGATCGCTTTTTATCACGAGAACGGCTATGTCGTCGTTCCGTCGCTCTTTACCGCCGAGGAAGCGGCGGTGTATCGGGCGGAGTCGCATGCGCTTATTGAGCGGCTCGCAGCTGTGCGTAATGTCGACGCCGCGTGGGGCAGCGCCCAGACCGTGACCGCCAAGAAGACGCGGCTGCTGCACTGTCACGATGTCCAGTTCTACTCCGCCGCCTTCACGCGGCTTCTGGTGGACGAGCGTTTCGCCGGCGCGGCGGCCAGCATTGTTGGGCCGAACGTGCAGCTGCACCACACCAAGATGTTTATCAAGCCCTCCGAAACCGGCGCGCCGTTCCCCATGCATCAGGACGCGCCTTACTTCCCGCACGACAACCATTCCATGATCGCCGCCATCATCCATTTCGATGACGCGCCGCTCGAAAAAGGCTGTCTGCGTGTTGTTCCCGGCTCGCACAAGCTCGGCATGATCGAGCATGAGAGCGAGGGCAACTTCCATCTGTCCGCCGAAGCATATCCCGTCGATAAGGCGCTGCCGCTGCCCGCGAAGGCCGGCGATGTCGTCTTCTTCTCTTACCTTACTATTCATGGTTCGGGCGTCAACGAAAGCAGCGAAGCGCGCACCACGCTGCTTGTCCAGATGCGCGATCCGGCCGACCCGCCGACGATCCAAACCCATGATTCGCTGGGGCAGGGCATGATGATCTCGGGCATCGATCCGACCTGCCGGATCAAAATCAAGTAAAGGCGTCCCTTTGAATCGATTTTCGCGTATCCATTTCCGGGGCGGCGTCACCCTGCTTTTCGCCGTCGCTCTGTCGAGCCTCACCCTGACCCCCGTGGTTCTGAACGCCGCGCCTCCCGCCGGAAGCCATGTCCTGTGGGAGATCGGCAAGGCGGACGGTGACGATCGGGAGCTTGCCCTTGGCCCCAGCGGCTACGCCGATTACAAGCAGGACGCCGTCTTTACCGTTGGCGCGAGCGACCCGCGCAAGGAATGGCCGTATGTCCTTCCCGGCCCAGCCGACGGCTGGGCCGGGGGCGTCGCCCATACCGCCACTATCGTCTTCGCCGCCGATCGGGTCGCCCCGGCGGGCGATTGTCGATTGACTCTGCATTTTATCAATGCGCATGGCGGCCGGCCTCCGGTTCTCAAGATCACCGTCAATGGACAAACATGGACCAAGCCCACGCCGGCGGGGGCTGAAAGCGACGACCCCATTGAGGGACATCCCGAGATGGGACATAAATTCGATCTCGATCTCGATTTTCCCGTCAGTCTCCTGAAAGTCGGGGCGAATACGATTCAGATCCAAAACGGTCAGGGCGGCTGGGCGATCTGGGACGCCGTGACCATGACCGCGCCCGAGGGCGTGATTGTCGGCGCCGCGCCTGTGGTCACCAAGATCGTCGCGGCGGCTTGGGCGCCGGACGTACTCGTTCGAGGCGCCAAGGGGCTTCAGCAGAACCTTTCGATCACTACGCTCAACACCGGGCCGGAGCGCACGGCCCAATTGAAGGTGGGAGGCGAGCCGGTCCAAACCATCACGCTCGCGCATGGGCAAGGCTCCATCGACGTTTATTATCCCAGCATCGATTATGTCGTGACGGATCAAGTCCAATTGCTTTCGCAAGGGAAGCCGCTGGGCGAGGCGCTGTCGGCCGAGCGCACGTCGGCTCGCCAGTACACCGTCTATATTTTGCCGCACTCCCATACGGACATCGGCTATACCGACGTGCAACCAGATGCGCTGGCGAAGCATCAGAGATATTTAGAAGAGGGGATGGACCTTGCCGCTCGAACTTCCCATCTGTCGCCGGATGCGCGCTTCAAGTGGAACCTCGAAACGCTCTATGAGGCCGACGAATGGCTGAAAGCGGCGACGCCGGCTCAGACCGCGCAGTTTGTAAAATCCGTGAAGAGCGGCGGCATCGGCCTGGATGCGCTTTACGCGAACGAATTGACTGGATTATGTCGTCCCGAGGAATTAGTATCGTATCTGGCTTGCGCTAATCGCATTCGGGAGAAATATCATCTTCCGATCGATGCGGCGATGATCAGCGACGTTCCAGGTTATACCTGGGGTCTTGTCTCCGTGATGGCCCAGAGCGGCGTCAAATACTTGTCGCTGGGGCCGAACTCGGGCGATCATACGGGCTATGCGCACCAATGGGATAACGAGGCCTTTTACTGGCAGGGACCCTCCGGCAAGGACAAAGTCTTGATGTGGCAAAGCCCCGCGCCTTACAATCCGCCGGGGTTTGAAGACAATGACGCCTCCGTCAAGCGTTTCATGGCCCGATATCACAGCCGTTTCCCAAACTCGCCGTATGATATGGTCTATATTCGCTACACGACGGGCGACAACGCCGGCGCAGAGCCGAAGCTTTCGGCGTTTGTCGAGGACTGGAACAAGCGCTACGCCTATCCGCATCTGGTGATCTCCACCACGAGCCATATGTTCCACGAGTTCGAGGCGAAATACGGGAACAAGCTGAAGACCTACAGCGGCGACTATACGGGATACTGGGAGGACGGCGCGGCGTCCACGGCGCAGGCGACGGCGACCAACCGCACCGCCGCCGAGGAGATCGCGCAGAACGAAATCCTCTGGTCCATACTCGATCCTGCCCAGTACCCGCACGATCGGTTTGCTGACTCCTGGCGCAATGCGCTGCTGTTCGATGAGCACACCTGGGGCGCCTACAACAGCTTCAGCGATCCCGAAGCGAATTTCGTCAAGACGCAGTGGCGGATTAAAGAGAAGTTCGCGTTGGATGCGGCGTCGCATGCCCAAACTCTGAGGACGGACGCCTTCCAGAGCATCGCGACGCAAGCTGCGTCGAGCACCTTCGCTGTGTTCAATACGAGTTCCTGGAAGCGGCGTGAATTGGTAATCCTGAGCGCTGCTCAAAGCAAGGCCGGCGACGTGGTGAAGGATGATCGGGGGATCTCCGTCCCGTCGCAGCGATTGGCCGACGGTTCGCTCGCGTTCCTTGCTTCGGACATTCCCGCGATGTCGTCCCGCAAGTTCACTGTCGTCTCGGGGACTCCCGTCTCTCAGGGTTCGGCGTTGGCTGGCCCCGCGACGCTGGAGACGGCGGCAATAAACCTGACGTTCGATGCAAGCACGGGAGCGATCACCCGTCTCAAGACCGTCGCGAACGGTCATGACTTCGTGGACGCGAGCGACAAAACCTGCCGAGGGCTCAACGACTATCTTTACGTTCTGGGCGCCGATAACGGAAAGGTCCAATACGCATCGAACGCCAAGCTGACCGTGCTGGACAACGGCCCGCTCGTCGCCTCCATTCGTGTGGATTCCGACGCGCCGGGCGGCAAATCGCTCTCTCGCGTCATTCAAGTGGTGGATGGTCTGGATGAGATCCGTATCGCCGACACCATCGACAAGCTGCCGGTTTATCCAGACGAAGAAGCCGTCCACTTCGGGTTCAACTTCCACGTTCCCGGCAGCACGGTGCGTATGGATATGCCGTTCTCCGTGGTGCGTCCGGACATCGATCAGACGCCGCACGCCAACAAGAGCGTGTATCCCGTGGGCCGCTGGGTCGATGTCTCCAACGACACAGTCGGCGTCACCTGCGCCGCGCTGGATTCACCGATGATGCAGATCGGAGCGATTACCCTGCCGCGCGAAGCATGGCGCGATTGGCGGAAGACGTCGCAGCCCGGCGGCGCGATCTACTGGAATGTGATGAACAACTACTGGCACACCAACTATAAGGCATACCAGAACGGCCCCGTCACTTTCCGATACGTCCTGAGGCCGCACGGCAAGTACGACCAGACCGCCGCGCAGCAGTTCGGGATCGCGCAAAGCCAGCCGCTGATCATCCTCCCCGTCACGCCGACACAGCCAGACGCCAGTCTCGGCCTCACCATTTCCAACGACGCCGTGCTCGTGACCGCCTGCCATCCCGCCGAGGACGGCAACGGCTGGATCGTACGCCTCTACAACGGCTCCGATCGGGCGCAGACAGTCAACGCTGGGTGGACTGGCTCGAAGAACCTGCGCATCCAGCGCACGGATCTCTTCGGACATTCGGGCAAGTCTGTCAAAGGAGCAATAGCGCTGGCGGCGATGGAGGTCGTGACGCTTCGCATCGAACCGTAAGACGATGTGTTGTTTACGCAATTCGAGCTAAAGATGCCCGGCGAATAAAGAATGCCAGGCGAATGAATTCGCGGCTAAAAGTACGGTCACCCGCCTGCGCGGGTTCAGAAGTTCGTCTTCGCGGACGGCCGTTCTTTGCAGACCTGGTACTCGCTTGCGGGTGTTCATTCGCCGGCATCTTAATCTTTTCCGGTCTTCTTATCGTCTACTTGTTTACACTCCATCGTGCTACAATGACGCGTGACTTCAGGCAATACCACACTTCCCATGGAACCTCCGCATCAGCCCACGCTCGCCAAAATTCTCCGCGTTTGGTCCCTGCTCGGTGCGCAGTCGTTCGGCGGCGGGTCGGCGACGCTGACCTTGATCCGGCGGGCGGTCGTGGAGGAGCAGGGGTGGGTGAGCGCCGAGGAGTTCGCGCGCTTTTGGGCGCTGGTGCAACTGGCGCCGGGCATTAATTTATTGGCGCTGACGATTTTGATCGGGCGCAAGACCGGCGGCGCGCTGGGGATCGCGGTCTCGCTCTTCGGGCTTCTCTTCCCAAGCGTGACAATCACCATTTTACTGACCGCCGGCTTTGCGCGCGTCGCGCACGCGTCGCTGACGCAGGAGGCTCTGAGCGGGATCGTGCCAGCGGTCGTGGGTCTGGGGCTGGTCACGGTTTGGCAGATCGCCAAGCCGCCCCTGGTCCAGAGCCGGGCGGAGGGTAAGGACAGCGTGTTTTTGGCGCTCCTGCTGATCGTCGGAAGCATGGCCGCCGCATGGAGGCAGCATGTTCCCGTGGTATTGATCCTGATGTCCGCCGCCGTCCTTGGCGCGGCTTGGTCCTGGCGGCGGTCAGCGCGAGGCGCGCGATCATGAATCCCATTCTCTACTTCTGGATATTCCTCAAAGCGTCGCTGTTCTCTACGGGCGGTTCCGGCAACCTGCCAAGCATTCACGCCGACCTGCTGGCGCGCGGGTGGGCGAGCGACGGCGAGTTCGGAGAAGCATTGACCATCGGCCAGCTCTCCCCCGGCCCCAGCGGTCTGTGGGTGATCAGCCTCGGTTATCTGACCGACGGCCTGCGCGGCTCCCTGCTCGCGCTCCTCGCTATTCTCCTACCGCCGATGCTCATTCTCGGCGTGGAGCGGCTTTATCGGCGCATCCAGCATCATCCGGCCGTTGAAGGGTTCGTACGAGGATTGGGCCTCGCAGTGGTGGGCGTGTTCGTCGTGGCGATGTTTGGAATTTTGCAAAGCGCGGGCATCAGCCCGCGTACCATGACAATCGCCGCTGGCGCGGTGGGGTTGGCGCTAACGCGCCGGGTTCCTGTGATCGGGATCGTCGCGCTTGCGGGGCTGTCAAGCGTGCTGTGGCGATAATAGCAGGGGCAATATTGATCAAAATGAGAGGCGCCAGCGACTGAAGTCGCGCCTGCAAGAGCGCGGAAGTCCCCCTGCGGGGACTGCATGATCGTCTGCGTGCACACCTCTACGAGAGGCGTAAAATTTGAGGCGACGGCAAGGAAAATGTAGTCCGCGAAGGCGGACTTCTGCGATCTTGCAGGCGCGACTTCAGTCGCTGGCGCCTCCTGCTTCAACGAAAGATATTGTCACTACCCCAATCGGTGGCGCGCCAATGACACGATCTGGGCGCTTTGTTCTTCGGACATCTTCACGACCTGGCAGATAATTCGAACCTGCCCCAGGAACTCGTAAAATGAGCAGAGGGGGGAGAGGCCGTCTTCATCGGAGAGGTGGAGCCAGACGCGGCCTTCGTCGGATCGGCGGATGTCGACGATATAGGGGATCGTGGGAACCTCGGTAAGCCAGCCGATGACGGCGAGGCAAAGGGGAGAGGCTTTGACGCCTTCGGCGAGGCGTGTCTTGAGAAGCGTCAGGGCTTCTTCCATGGCGGTGTCTACGAACATGTATTCTATTATACACCGGCGGGCGGCAGGATGGCGACGGTTCCGAGCGCTTTTGCGGCAAGAAATCACATCTCGGCGCGAATTGCAAATTCGCGCCGAGACGCACGTGTTTTTATTGAGACGCCCATACGGATACAGATCCAGCAGGACAGAGAAACTCTGCCCAGCCATCACTGTTTGTGGTAATTGTCTGCGGGAAATGTCCTGTAATGTCCGTGAATACGGCGTTCGCGCGATACACGTTCATCCACTTGCTTCCGGCCGCGCCGTTGGTGAGCACGACCGCCATGGCGCCTGAATGTCCGGCGTCTCCCGTGCGCACCCAGCCGATGGTGTTTGGATGGTCGAAGTAGTCGTGCTGGTCGCCGAAGCCGAAGGATTGACGCGCTTTGATGAAGCGATCAATGAGAAAACGATGCGAATAGAGCTGAACGTCCGGTCCGCCATGCTGATTGAAGTAGGTCGCCCCGTAGTAGTCCGGCTGGAAGACGCAGGGATAGCCCTCCGCACGCAGGAGGATCAGCGCATAGGCGAGCGGCTTGAACCATGGTTCGACCGGTGAGAACAGCTGCTGGAATGGCTGTGTGTCGTGGTTCTCCACGAAGGTGACGGCCTTAGTAGGCTGGGCTTGCATCAGGGAACCGTCCAAGATAGTCCGCATGTCGAAGCTGTTTCCCGCATTGCTGGCCTGGCTGAACGTATAGTGCAGCGGAACATCGAACAGCGACATGGCGCCGCCGGTATCGGTAATAAATTTGTTCAAGTCATCGAGGCTTTGTGACCAGTATTCACCGACGCTGAAAAGCTCCCTGCCATACTTCGCCCGCAGATGTCCAAGCCAATCCGGAAACCAGTTGGATCGGATATGTTTGCAGGCGTCGAGCCGGAATCCGTCCACTCCCGTTGTTTCTAGGTACCACTCGCCCCAATACATCAGCTCGTCGCGTACAAACTCCACGCCCATATCCAGATCGTCGGCCATCAGATAATCATAGTTCCCATGCTCTGGGCTGACCTGGGTGGAGAACTGTTTGTCCTTAAGCCGGTATAGCCCAACGGTGTTGGTATCCGCGTTATAGCCGATCGAATCAAAGCACCACCAGTACCAGCTCATGGAAGAGTATTGCTTCCCCCGGCCGGGAAAGTCGAACCGAGTCCAGGCGTGCATCTGGTACCAGTCGCTGGTCACATGGTTTCGATCGTTCTGATCAATCGATTGAACCCACACTACTTCCTGCGAATCCGCGCCGTCCTTGTGATTGAACACGACATCCGAATAGACTTGAAGCCCTGCTTGGTGCGCCGCAGCAATCGCCGCCAGCAGTTCCGACTTCGTCCCGTACTTCGTCCGAATCGCCCCTTTTTGGTCGAACTCGCCGAGATCGAAAAGGTCGTACTGGGCATAACCGACGTCGTTGACGCCGTGCGACCCCTTCATGGTCGGGGGAATCCAGAGCGCGGTGAAGCCGGCGGCGGCAAGGTCCGCAGACCTTGCCGCCATCTCATTCCAAAGAGACCCGTCATTGGGAGAAAACCATTGAAAGAACTGCATCATGACGCCGTTGGGTGTGGACATGGAAAGCCTCCAATTTTGAAAATGCCGTGCGTTGCGAACGGAAAATTGCGGGGCGGGGCGTACGCGGAAGCATTAGATGAGCGAGACAGGCTGGAGATAGCCTGCGCCTTGCACTTCTAAGAAGATGTGGACGATACTGCATACGGAGGAAGGATGGCGATAGTTCCGAGCGCTTTTGCGATGAGTCTTTTCTGATCTCCATCGATGGCGTAAATCTCCGCTTCACTGGTCGTGATTGTCCGGCCAGGACGCAGTACGGCTCCCCGGCAGCGCAGCATTTGTCCTGCTCCCGGCCGCAGGTAGTTGATCTTGAACTCGATCGTGACGACCCGTTCGCCATCACCGATCAGGGTGTGCGCGGCCATCGCTAGGCATGTGTCCGCCAGCGTCGCCGTCACGCCGCCGTGGACGATGCCGTCCTGCTGCAAGTGATGCGCCGCCAGCGGCATCTGAACGTCCAGCACGCCCGGCGCGATGTCCGTGACCGTGATTCCTAAGTACTGAGCGAAGGGCTGGATGAGGATCGTGTCGCGCGTGTGGCGGACGTAGTCGGGGTGGAGTGGGATCATAGTACTTCGTTCAAGGCGTGGTAGTTCGAAACTTCGATGAGATTACCGTCGGGATCTCGGAAGTATAGGGAAAGAAGCTTGCCTTCGGCGCCGGTGCGTTCGACCGGACCTTCGACGATCGGAACGTTGTGGCGATGGAGATGCCGTTCGACTTCGGCCAGCGGCGTTCCCGCGATAAAGCAAAGGTCAGCGGAACCGGGTGTCGGCGCGTGCGCCTTCGGTTCGAACTCATGCCCTGCCTGATGCAGGTTGATTTTCTGGCGACCAAACTCCAGCGCTTTGCGTCCCGGACCGAACGTGATGCAGTCCATACCGAGGACGCGTGTATAAAACTCACAGGTCGTATCAATGTTCGCCACGGTCAGGACGAGATGGTCGAGGCGATTGATCAGGATTTCAGTCGAATCGGGCATTGTGCAGGAACCTCCGGATTTTCCAACGCGCGCCGTGCGCTCGTGGTTCCAGAGGGGCGAGCTTACGATCGGCGCAGCCGCACTTCCGTCACGCCGTGGTCAGGACCTTTTCTCAAAATGAGGTTCGCCATCTCGCGGGTCGGCGCAATGTTCTCCCGCAGGTTTTTGCCGTTGATTCGCTCCCAAATGCCGCGCGCGATCTCAAGCGCATCCTCCACCGGCATCTGGGCGTAATGCCGAAAGTACGACAGTTCATCCTGAAACGCCGTCTCCCGGAGCTTCAGAAATCGATCCAGGAACCACTGGCGAATGTCATCCTCGTTCGCGTCAATATAGATCGAGAAGTCAAAATAATCCGAGACGAATCGCCGTCCCGTCGTCTCCGGCTCCATACCGCGCTGAAGGACGTTCAATCCTTCCAGGATCAAGATATCGGGCCGGTCCACAATTTGTTTTTCGCCAGGCGCGATATTGTAGATTAAGTGTGAGTAGATCGGAGCCGAGACGTTTGGCTTGCCGGCTTTCACGTCGCGCACGAACTGGAGCAGCAGGGACCGGTCGTAACTTTCTGGAAATCCCTTGCGCGGCATCAGTCCCTGCGCTTCTAAAACGGCGTTAGGATAGAGGAAGCCGTCGGTGGTGACGAGGGCGACGCGTGGGTGCTCCGGCCAGCGCGCGAGCAGCGTTTGCAGCAGCCGGCCGGCCGTGCTCTTGCCGACCGCGACGCTTCCCGCAAGGCCGATCACAAAAGGCGCCGGGGCGGCGGGGGAGCCTAGAAAGGTCTCGGTCACGCGGCGCAGCTGCTGCGTTGCGGCGACCTGGAGATTGAGAAGGCGCGTCAGCGGCAGGTAGACCTCCGCCGCGTCCTGGAGCGAGAGGCGTTCGTGGACGCCGCGCACGGCGATCAAATCCGCCTCCGTCAGCTGCAAAGGCGTCGCCGCTCTCAACGCGGCCCATTCGGAGCGCGAAAAACGCGTGAACTGCGCGGAGCGTGGTCCGCCTGTTTCGTGTGTATCCGTCAATATTGCTCCGTGGGCAGCGGCAGAGCGGGAAGCCCGTCAATACTGACGGCGTTTTTCTTTGCCCGGTACTCATCCATTCCCTCCGGTCCTTTGGACAGCGCGAACTTATCCAGTGTGTCTCGGTGGCTTAGGAAATCCATGAACGGCACGGAGAAGCCGCAGGAGGTGGAAACGCGTTCTACTTGAACGCGGACATACGCGCGCGTGCCGGGATTTTCGGGAAACAAAGCGGCAAGAGATTCGTAATCCGTGTGACCGGGAGCGATCAACTCGCCTTGTCCGTGCAGCCGAGCAATGTTCGGCTTGCCTTCGAATCCGCAGAACATCAGCAGGATGCGCCCGTTCTCGCGCACATGCGCCGCCGTTTCCGCGCCGCTGCCCGTGTAGTCTTGATAGACCACTTCGAGCGGCCCCAAGATCCGAAAACAGTCCCCGCCTTTGGGCGAGCAGTTGACGTGTCCGTCGGCCGACAGCGGCGCCGTTGCGACAAAAAAGACATGCTGGCTCCGCAGCCATTCGGCCAGCTCTTCATCAATGGAATCGAGTTGCTTGCTCATCTCTCGCACCTTTTCGTGAAATTTCACTGCTTTAAGGATACCTGCGGTTGATTGTCAAATGACCGGGGGAAGATGATATCGTCGGATAAGTTTACCAAACCGACAAAGGAGCGCCTATTATGGAAGAACAGATCCAGCAAGTCCTCGCCGAGATAGAGGCGTCCGGCCGCGAGAACGACGCACGCGAAACCGACCGCGCCAGCAAAATGCTCAATCTGCATCCCGACACTGCGCGCAAGCTCAGCGATCTGGCGCTCGAAGCTCATAGCACGCGCATTTTGGAGATCGGCACATCCAGCGGCTACAGCCTGATCTGGCTGGCCTGGGCCGCCAGGCAGAATGGCGGCCATGTGCTTAGCATCGACCGAGACCCGGCGAAAACAGAGCTGGCGCTCGCCAACCTGAAACGCGCCGGCCTGACCGATATCGTCACCCTGCGCACCGGCGACGCCGCCGAGATCCTGTCCGATCTCGAAGACCAGTTCGACTTAGTATTTCTTGACGCCGACCGCATCACATATCCCGCCATGCTCACCCAGCTGCTTTCTAAACTGACGCCCGGCGCGCTGCTGCTGGCCGACAACGTCAACTCCCATCCCACGGAGATCGCCGGCTACATTTCCGCCATCTCCGCGCACGAAGACTTCGAGCATTCCGTGGATCCCGTGGGCGAGGGGCTGAGCATCGCATATTATCGGCCGGAATGATCGGCTGGCTCCCGTTCAGATCGACCCTGGATCGGCGTCATAGCCCGCCTGGCTCCATGTCTCTTCCGCGATTTTACCGTCATGGAAAATCAGGCGGCAGTCCAGAGGGTATGTCCACTCGGTGCTGCTGAAGGTGACCTCAGCAGTGATGATATCTTGGTCCTTGCCGCTTTTCGTCTCTTGAACATTTCGGACGGCAAGCTTGAGTGGCGATCGTGTCTTGGCGAACCGCATCCAGGCGGAACGGATCGTCGCCGTCCCGCTGTAATCGCCTTTCAAGCCGCCACTCTTCCAGTGGGAAGCGGCGTCCGAACGGTAATCAGCCATCACGGAACTCACATCACCCCCGGCGATCGCCTGCCAGTGCTCGCGAGCGATCGAACGGGTCGGAGACGCCTGGGCGGTCGCCGCGAATGCGAGACTCAGGGCGAGCGCGCATGCCGTCATGGCGACAAAGTTATTTTGGGTAATCATCTCTTAAGTTTCCTTCATTTCTTCAGTGAGCGAATATATTGTGTGAGTGCTTGGACATCGGTATCACCGTATTTGCTTCCGTAAGCAGGCATGACCGGCTTTACCCCCGCCTTGATCGTCATCGCCATCCGCGCATCTGAGATTTCCAGCCGGCGCAGGTCTGGTCCAATTCCGCCCTGCGCACGGTTTCCGTGGCAGGACACGCATTCTTTTGTGAACAGGGAGTGTCCACGAACGAGCTGTGTGGATGACTCGCCGGCTCCTGCCGCGGCTTTCGCTGGCGTGGAAGCCGCCGGCGGAGACTGCGCGAGAATCGCATCCGTGCGCCCATGGATCAAGAGCGCCGCGCCGAACGCGGCCCCCAGAGCGGCGCACGCCGCCGCCAGAGCCAGGCCGGCGGCCCGGATTTCCAGCGGTGTTGTCTTCGAAGCGCCTTTCATCTCTTCCGGCAATTGCCTATCCTCCACATGTGTGTCATCGTTCTCTTATTTCTGCAGCGAGCGGACATAAGCCACGACGGCCTTCCGGTCCGGCGCATTAAGTTTGCCGCCGAAGGCCGGCATCTCTCCGGCGAAGCCGTTCGCGACATCCTGCGCGATAGCCGTGTCCGGCAGATTTTTGTGATGCAGGTTTGGCCCGTCATCCCCGCCGGCGTCGGCGCCGTGGCAGGCAGCGCAGTTGGCGAGGAACACCTCATGGCCCCGAGCGACGAGCGCGTCTGGCGCGGCGGACTTTGCCGCTGGCGGGGCCTCCGGTTTGGCGGCGCCTTTTCGCGCCTGCGATGGAGTGATAAAAGCGATAACCGCAACTACCATCATGGTTATCGTAAACATCGTTGTCAGTGGAATCGTCTTCAACGTCAATATCCTTTCATCCGCCAAGTAAAATTTCGCCGCCCCAATAACCGGCGGCGGCCATGAGGCAGGACGCCGAAAGGGTCAGTGCGAGATAGACGCCGTATGCTTTCCGGGAAGCGCTGTCCCGGACTGCCATGCGCCACACGGCCATCCCGACAATCATTGCGAAGGCCGGCCACAAAAACTGATGGTGCCTGGCGACCTTCCCGGTTCCGAACATCTCTCCGTGAGTCAGCAGAAGACCGGACAGCACGGCGGCGAACGAAGACAATGCTCCGAGCTGCAAGGAGTAGAACCCCGCCGCGCGCAGCCCTGACTGGTGATTCGGATCTTTGACGATCAGAGCTAGGACGTCAAAGACCAGGGACGCAATCACTAGGCCGATCGGAAAATGCGTCGTTCCCCCATGCATTCTCGCGAAGAGCGCACTGTTCATTGCGCGCCGCCATTGGTCGTCGGAGTCGCCGTGGATGAGAGGAGCGGCAAGTCCACGAGCGCCAGTGGGTGATTGCCTGGGACATAGTTGACGTTGGTAATTCCTAACACGTGGCGAAGCTGGCCGGCCGGCACGACCATCGGTCCAGGCGTTGCGGCTGTTCCGGGCGCGGGCTGGGGGAAAGCCGTCGACATGGCGGTGTGAAAGTGGACGCCCCCTTCGACCTTTTGCAGCGTTTGGTGGATGTGACCGTTCAGCACCGTCACCGATCCAAATCGCTTGAGATAAGAAAGGGCCTGCGCACCGTCGACGGTGCCCCAGCCCCACTGCGGGTATACTTCCCAGAGCGGGATATGGGCGAAGACCACGATGGGCGTGCTGCTGGCGAGGCCGGCGACGTCCTTTTTCAGCCACGCGAGCTGTTCCTGTCCCAGATCGCCCATCCCTTTGTCCTTCAGGCTGAGCACGTTGACGAGACCGATGAAATGCACTCCTTCGTAGTCAAAACTGCGCCATCCGCTCCCCTTCGTTCCTTTGCCATACCGATCTAGAAATCGTTTGCCGCCGTCGCCCAGCACATCGTGTTCGCCCGGCACGTAAAAGACGTTGCCTGTGGTTGTCTTCGCGCCCTTGAGGATTTGGTCCACCGTATCGAACTGATCCGCCTGTGAGAGCTGCGTCAGATCGCCCGTGTGCAGGATAAACGCGGGCGGCGCCGGAAGCGCGTTGATCTTGGCGACCGCTTCCTGAAACGTGGCGGTGACGTCGGTATTAGCCGCCTTACTGAAGCCAATATGACTGTCGCTGATTTGCACGAAGTTCAGCGCTTTTCCGACCGCTGGATTATCCTGCCCGAAGACACGGGACGACAGCAGGCCGCCGTTGATAGTCCAGAGCATTCCCGTGCCGGCCCAAGCCATGCACTTTAGGAACCCACGCCGGTCGATGCCGTCGTGATGATCGTCTGCGATCAGTTCTTCGTGATTGTGATCGAGTGTATCTGTCATGTCATTCTCCTTCGAGGTGTGTTTTGCATCCTAGACCGGCTCGATTGCGTTTTTATTCCTGATCGAAAAAGATTTATTTTTGATGGCCGTCGCGGGAATAAATCGTCGAGAAATCCGGTCTTGGTGTTCAGTAGGGCGTAAAAAGAGGGTGAAATCGGTGCAACAACGAGAAGCGCGCTCGCGCTTTGAACACACGATCTTGCCGCACCTCGCGGCGGCGTATAATCTCGCCCGCTGGCTGACAAGCAATGATCAGGATGCGGAAGATGTGGTGCAGGAAGCCTGCGTGCGGGCGTTCCGATCGTTTGACGGCTATCGCGGCGGTGATAACGCTCGGCCATGGCTTTTGCGCATCGTGCGCAACACGACCTACACATGGCTGCGCCGCAATCGAGCGCTGGAGCCCGCCCTGTCATTCGACGAATCCTTGCACGCGCTGCCCTGCGAGGAGTTAAACCCTGAGGCGATCGTGCTTCGGCATGTCGATGCGGGGCTGCTTCGACAGGCTCTGGAGGAGCTGCCCGTGGAATATCGAGAGGCGATCGTGCTGCGTGAACTTGAAGGGCTGTCCTACAAAGAGATCGGTGAGATTGCCGCCGTCCCATTGGGGACAGTCATGTCGCGTTTAGCCCGCGCCCGAAAGCGGCTCGCGGATTCGCTTGGAGAACGGCTTGCGGAGGGATCCGAACGTGGATTGTGAGAAGATGCAAACGCTGCTCCACCCCTATCTGGATGGAGAATTGGATTTGATGACGAGTTTGCAGGTCGAGGAACATCTTCGCACCTGCGCGTCGTGCGATCTTGCCCATCAAAACTATCTTGCGTTGCGTGAAGGTCTGCGCGACAGCGCGCTCTACTTCTCCGGGCCAGCAACGCTTCAGGCAAGCGCACGGTCCGCCGCACGCCGCGCGGACGCTGTGAGCCGTCCGACGCTCCCTATGACCTCGTGGCGAAGATGGAGTATGGCGGCAGTTCTTGTCCTCGCGGCCTTATTGACCTGGAGCTTGACGCGAATCCGAACCTCGCCGTCCGCCGAGCGCCTTCTGGCGCAGGAAGTCGTCTCCAGCCATGTTCGGTCGCTGATGGCCGGCCATCTCGCCGATATCGCGTCGTCCAGCCACCACACCGTCAAGCCATGGTTCAGCGGGAAATTGGACTACTCGCCTCCGGTTACGGATCTGGAGGCGCAGGGCTTTCCATTGATTGGCGGCCGGCTAGACTACCTGAACGGCAGGCCTGTGGCGGCGCTGGTCTATCGGCGCCAGAAGCACCGGATCAACCTGTTTGTGTGGCCCGCGAAATCCGGCGAAAAAGCCGCGAAGAGCGAGACTGTGGCGATGGAAAGCCAGGGCTATCACTTGATGTCCTGGGAGGCGGGAGGCATGACCTACTGGTCGATCTCCGATCTCGATCGCGGCGAGCTGTCCCGTTTCGTCAAGCTCTATCAAGCCCAGTCCCAACCCGCTCCAGGCGTCTCCGGTTAGACGACGATCCTAGTTCTGCATTCGCGTCAGATGGCGTATAATGCCGTTATGATCCTCAAATCCCTGGGTTACCGAACGGACCTGTTCTTTCCTCGCTTCGATGGTGAAGTGATGGACCGTGGCGACTACATCGTGATCCGCACGCCCTCCAATCCGTCCTTCTACTGGGGCAACTTTCTGCTCTTCGCCGCACCGCCCGCTGAGGGGGACTTCGACCGATGGCGGGCGCTGTTTGCGAAGGAAATCGGCGCGTCTCCCATAGTAAACCATATGGCCTTCGGGTGGGACGGAACTGCTGGGGAGACGGGCGAGATCGCGCCGTTTCTGGAGGCTGGGTTCACTCTGGAGGATTCCGTCGTCCTGACGGCGCGCGTCATCGTCCGGCCTGCGAAGTACAACGAAGAGGTCGTTGTTCGGCCTCTTGCCGAAGATTGGGAATGGGAGGCGGCCCTCCAGAACAAAATTGCATGCCGCGACCCCAAGCACGAGGAGGCAGGCTGGCGTGTTTACGCCACAAGGCAAATGGAGCGTCGCCATGCGATGGCCCGCGCCGGGTGGGGAAACTGGTTCGGCGCGTTCCTGGCCGGCCGATTAGTCGGTGATCTGGGGTTATTCGTGCGGGATGGCGTCGGCCGTTTCCAGGCGGTCGGCGCGCATCCCGAGTTTCGCCGCATCGGCGTCTGCGGCGCTCTGGTCTATGAAGCCGCAGAATACGCCCTGGCAAATATGGGAGCGGAAGTTTTGGTAATGGTCGCCGACGCGCACTATCACGCCGCGCGCATCTATGAAGGCGTCGGCTTCCTCCCTGTCGAGCGTCAGATGGGTGTGACTTGGTGGCGAAGTTGACCGAGGCGCTGTGCTTCGGTCTCGATTAAGCTTCGTTTATGGCGCGTTTGACTTGACACTCCCCCCGCAATTTGCTACACTACGGGGAACTGTAAGCTTTTTCCTGGTGGTAGAACAAACTCATGGCGGCCGCGAAACTGACGATCGGGTACGTGCTGGCGCTTCCGGTGGCCGACAGCGTCTTTATGGGAGGCGCAATGGTGACGGACGCATTCGGCTTGCCGCTGGAGTTTCGATACACCGAACCGGTGCGCGCGACGAAGCTGCAGCGGGTATTGTATGGCGATGTACTGGAGAAATATATCCAGGCGGACGTCATCGCGGGAAACCTCGTGGGGCGGCTGGAGCAGAAGCCGGAGCTGATCCTGGTCTTTGATTCCAATCTGCTGACGGCGATGGACGGCTCCAAACAGAAGATCGTTTCGATTGCGCCGGGACGCGGCGCGCCTTTGAAGGAATACGGCGCGGTGCAGGATGGGGCGGACGGCGAGTTTTTTATGCAGCTGACGGAAAGCGGCGCGCCGATGCGCATTCGTTTTCAGCTGACAGGCGCCGCCGCGACCGATGCAACGCGCAAGGCGGAGATCACACGGATTTTGACCGATTGCGGCCGGACAATGGATCTGCTGGAGCCGCAGGCCCGTGTTGAGGCGGCGGTAAAGATGTTATGGGAAGAAGCGCCCGAGACTCCGACAGGTTAGGCGCCGCAGTCGCCGCCCAGGCTTGGGAGGCTGTGCGCCGCGCTATGGGCAAGTGGGTTGCACGCACACAGGTGCGCGATCTTCCGCCGGACGCCCTGCTGCGCCTCGCCTCCATTTCAGAGAACGACCTGCTGCGCGGTCCCGAACCGGCGCAGGGGATTCGAGAGATGGAGTGCCGTCCGGGAGCGCGTGTGCTCGCTCATATCACGCCGGAAGCCCGTGCGGGCGGAGGCGGGGTCGATCTCGCCGCCGTCATCACGGTGATCAGCGGCAACGGCGCTCTGGGGAATGGCGACTGCCGCACACATGCCGCGTCCATCGCGCCGGACGCCGCTCGGGTGTTCGCCCCCCGTTCCAGCCAGTGGCAGTTTGGAGCCTTAGGCGTTTCCGAGGAGCCGACCCAGCCGATAGGAGGCGCGTGCCGAATGCTGCCGCTGGATGGGCTGAGCGTTCCTCGGATGGGACGGCTCGCGACGGTGCTTCCGAAATTTGCCCGCGCGCCAAAAATGCCGCGCCTTGCGGCCGGCGCCGACGGCCTGCCGCGCTTTCGACGCATGGTCGTGCGGAACGGAATGGGGGCTGTCAGCCGTATTCCACTCATTCGCCGAAGTCTCGCGGTAGACCGGTCGACGCCGACCGCGCATCCCGAGGAGCGAGCCCGGCTGGCGGCGATGGGGAAGACGACGCCGGATCGCGTGCTGGTGGTGGGGATCTTTCCCGCCGTTCCTGTCGCGGTCGTTAGCCGATTGGCGCTGGAGCCGGATGGGACGGAGTTGCGCGTTTGGCTGAAGCCGGAGGCGCTCGCCTCGGGAGCCACGCCGAAGATGCTGACGCTGCTCGTGGGGCGAGACCGGGAAACCGGCAAGACAATTCAAACTGTGCAGTAAGGCGGCCGAAGCGTAATGACGGAATTTGTACAGTTTTTGGTGCTGGCTTTTACAGCGCTGGTCTGGTGGCTGGCGAAGCGCGACCTCACGGCCCGGGCGGCGCGCCTGCGCGCCGCCTCATCCGCCGAAGTGGATCAGCTGAAGGAAACCGTGGAAGCGCTCACGGCTGCTTTGGAAGAGCGCGTGACGAAGGAAGAAAAGCGGCTGTCGGCGCTCATCGCCGAAGCGCGCGCCCTGCAGTCTCCCCTCGTTTCGTCTGTCGCGAGTGTGACCGCACCATCAGAAGTCTCCCGTGTCGCTGCGGTGCCTGTCTCGTCAGCAGCTGTGGAAGCGCCCGTCACGCCGATTGTCGCGGCCGCGCCCAAGCCGCCAGTCGCTGTGACGCCCCAGGCAGCCGCGCCGTCTGCCGCGAAAGAACCTGCGTCGCCCGTCATTGCGGAGGAGCCTGCCGCGCCCGCCGTTAAGACGCTAAAAAAAGCGGCGGATGAGATCGTCTCGCCCGCCGCCGCGCCGATTGGGGTGGGGGATGCGCAGGATAGCGCGCCGCCCGAAGATCTTCTCGCCTCGGATGCGGCTGCCAAGCCCGAGATTACGGCGGAGCCTCCGACACTGCATCAGCAGGTGATGGAAGCCGAGCGCCGCGCCGCGCTCGTTCGGGCGCAGCTGGCGATCGGCGTGATCGATCCTATCGAGATCGTGCGCCGTACGGGACTGCCGCGCGGCGAAGTCGAACTGCTGATCGGTCTGCGTTCTTTGCGCATCGAACCAGCCGCTCCTGTCGAAGCTCCCGCGCCGACCGCAGTTCCCGAATCCGCCGCTGCGCCCGAGCCTCCGGTGAAGGAAGCGGAGTCGGTTGTCGCCGACGCTCCGCCTGCGGCTCCTGTCGAGAATGACCGATACGCCGCGATTTATTCGATGATTGCATCGGGAGTCACGGACTCTACGGAGATCGCCCGGCGCACGGGGATGGGACGCGGGGAGGTCGAGCTGATCCTTGGCCTGCGCGCCCGCAACGTTTTGTAAGTCCGTCTTGTCTAATCTGTTCAACTAGCGCCCAAGTTTTTGGGAGCCTCATCTAAAGGAGATAGTCGATCTTTATGATCACGATGCAAAATAAACGGCGCGGCGCCGCGCTGGTCGCCTCCGCGGCCGCCATGGGCGTTTTCCTCGCCGGCTGTAATACGGGCGGCGGAGCCGGCGGCGACGCCAGCAGCAAGGGCGCCCCGACTCTGACCGGGACCGACGCTGTAGCGACGGTCAACGGCGAAGCGATCACCCAGGCGGAATTCTATTCTCAGCTGCAGCGCTACACGCCCAACCCCCAGCAAATGAGCTCCGCACCGGCCGGCAAGACCGTCCTGCAGCAGCTTATCATGAACACCCTCACGGAGCAGCTCGCAAAGCAGGAAGGCGTTCCGCCGACCGACGCGCAGATCAACGAGCAGATGGCTAACTTTAAGTCCTCCGCGGATAAAGTCCTGGTGCGCGGCTTCGACGACACCCTCGCCACCGCCGGCCTGACCGAAGAGGATCTGAAGACATTCCAGATCAAGCCGCAGCTGGCGCAGATCAACCTTCTGACGAAAGGCGTCACGATCGCGGATGCCGATATCCAGGCGTTCTATGATCTGCACAAGAAGGATCAGTTCACCAAGCCGAACCGAGCCCACATCAAGCGCATTGCCTTGGCGACCGCAGCGGACGCAAACTCCGTTTACGACGACATTCAAAAGGGCAAGCCGTTTGAGGACTACGTTGCCAAATCCGTGATCAAGCAGCCCGTGGACGGCGATCTCACTCAGTGGGTGAACTTGGACGACGCGACGAACCCTATGGTCAAGCCGCTCGTGACGGCCATCACCGCCGCGAAGATCGGCGACGTTCCCAAGCCCATCCCACTCCAGGGCGCCTGGTGGCTGGTTAAGGTCGTGGATAAGAAGCCTCTGGAAATCGTTCCCGTGGATCAGGTGAAGAGCTCGATCAAGTACATGCTGCTCAGCCAGAAGGCCCAGCAGAATGCGGCGGGGCAGCAGGAGATGGAGCAAAAGCTGCGTGACTTCCAGTCCAAAGCAACCATCTCGATCGTTCCCAAGCAGTACAATGATCTGATCGCGGAAATCAAGTCCCCGCCGCCGCCCATGGCGCCTCCCGGGATGAACTTGGCTCCCCCCAGCGCTCCGACCGGCCCACGGCCCGGCGCTTCCGCCCCAATGACCGCTCCCAGCGCACCCGCGCCGCAGGCGGCCCATTGACGCTGACGGTGATCGGTCTGGGCGACGGCCGGCGGGATAGCCTGACGCTGGGGGCGCTCGACGCCCTCCGTCAGGCCGGCGCCCGCCGGTTTGCGCGGACCCGATCGCTGCCGGCGATTGGCTGGCTGGAATCTCCGGAAGGCGGCGTCGTGTTCGACGCCGCCTTCGATTCCGTCCCGGTCGGCGCGTCGGATGAGCGGGCGTCCGCCATCATTACCCCCATTTTAGAAGCCGCCCGTGTGGGCGACGTCGTTTACGCCGTTCCCGGCGATCCCTTGTTGGATGAAAACGCCTCCCTTCATCTCTGGACACAAGCGCGCGCTGAGGGCATTGCAGTCCGTGTGATCCGCCTGGCGCGCCGCGCCGAGGATGACCCCCGCTATGGTTTCGACGCTTTAGTCGCCCTGATGGCGCGCCTGCGCAATCCCAATGGCGGCTGTCCGTGGGACTTGGAGCAGACATCGCGGACGATCCGCCGCCACGTCATTGAGGAAGCCTATGAAGTCGCGGAGGCGATCGATTCGGGGGCGCCCGAGAAGCTGAGCGAGGAGCTGGGCGACTTGATGCTGCAAGTCGTTTTTCACGCGCAGATGGCGAGCGAACTCGGCGAGTTCTCGGTGGACGACGTCACCCAGGCGATCGTCGAGAAGCTTGTCCGGAGACATCCCCATGTCTTCGGCTCCGTTTCCGTCGCAAACTCTGAAGATGTCCTCACGAATTGGGACGCTATCAAGCGCAAGGAAAAAGGCAATGAGGACCGCACCTCCATCCTCGACGGCATCCCCAAGGATCTTCCCGCGCTGATGCGCGCCCTGGAAGTCTCCAAGCGCGTGGTCAAGGTCGGGTTCGAGTGGCCGACCGTACTGGAAGTCCTGGACAAGGTCGACGAGGAGATCGCGGAACTGCGCGCGGAGATCGCCATCGGCGATACGGCGCGCGCCGGTGAGGAGCTGGGCGATCTGCTCTTCACACTGGTTAACGTCGCGCGCCAATTGAAAGTCGATCCCGAAGAAGCATTGCGTAACATGACCCTGCGATTTGCGAATCGTTTTCGTTATATCGAGCGTCACGCGGAGGCTGAAGGGCGGCGTTTGCAGGATCTTTCATTGGACGAAATGGAAACGGTTTGGGCGCAGGCAAAGAGGGAACAATAAATCATCGGAGAACCGAGAAATAGAATCGGAGGATCGTTCGATGAAGCATCTTATTTTTGCCATGCCGCTGGCGCTGATCGCGCTGGCTCCCATACAAATTTCCGCGCAGGGCGCGCCGTCTGCGGGCGTCGGCGCCTCCACGGGCGTTGGTCCGGGCGGCGGGGCCGGAGCCGTGCTGCCGCTGCCCGGTGCGACCTTGAAAGCCACCACTCTTGGGGAGACGGCAGTCGTCGCCACCAGCAAGCCTCGCTTTGTCTCTGGATCTCCCGTTCCCATTACCTTAACGATCGCCAACCGCACGGGCAGTCCGGTCGAATACGATTTCAACAACGGACAGAAGTACGACTTTGAACTGCGCGATCCCAAAGGAGTGGTCGTGTGGGAATGGTCTCGGGGCCTTTCCTTCACACAGTCCACGGACAAGCTGGTGCTGAAGCCAGGCGACAGCGCCACATACAAGGGCCAGTGGAATGGGATGGTGGACGGCAAGCCCGCGCCTCCCGGAAGATACACGCTGACGGGACGATTGACCACGCAGACCCGGCCGGCCATTCGCGGCGGCATTCTCGTCAACCCCGTTCGCGACCCGAATAATATCGGCATGCCGACCCGTTCTCCCGCCGAGAATGGGATGGTAGTGCAGACTCCCGCACGCTATGCGGTGACGGCGACGACGCAATTCCAGGTGGCCGCAAAGTCGTAAAATAACAAATTGAGGCCATGAAAACTGGGAAGAATACTGGTAAATAGTGGTTGTGACGGCGCGTAATCGGGAATAAGCATAGTACCAGGGAGAGTTGTACTATGGATTCCCAGACGATTACGCGCCTTTTTAGCGCATTATGCCTGCTGACCGCCATGACGGCGGCGCCGGTCATGGCCGATAGCGCCAGCACACAAAACGCCAATAGCGATATGATGCTTTCGGCTCCGACATTCGCCGAGCCGATGAAGCTGACGATCAAGCACCCAAAGAACACGCCGGTTCGCGTGACGATCGTCACCGACGCCGCGTCCGGCGCCGAAGTCGATTACAGCGCTTCCAAGAGCGCCGACCCGACTATCGGCTACAAGTTTCCGGCCGGCTCCGCCCGCGACATCACGGTGATGGACGGCCACGGCCAGGAACAGTGGAGCCTGCTGAGTGGCCAGGTCAGTGTCGCGCCAGCAGAAGCCGCTGGCCCACGCCCGAGCGCGATCCTTGCTCTGCTGGATCGTGATTACATGCTGACGGCGCCAGCCATGAGCGGCGTCTACACGCTGCATCCGCGTTCCAATCCTGAGTTTCTTTCCACGACGGACATCGCGCGTGTGAATTCCGCAGGTATGACCCGCCGCTGGGCGCACCGCAGCAGTCCGCTCGCCGATCCGATCCAGGACAGCGCGTCGGAGGAAACCACGATCATCATCAGCCCGTCGACACACGTCGTCGCGCCTGTGCGTCATCCGTCGCTGCAGTAGCGCAGACACACAATTCTAGTAGCGCACGCCTTGCGGGTTTCTTCGCGAGGCGTGCGTTTTTTTTGCGGCAAGAGTTTTAACGCTTCACTCTACCCCCTTGCCCTCAAACCGCATCATCAGGTATACTTATCGGCGGCTTTTTGACAATTTTGCGATAGACGGAAGCGACGAACAAGCTTCAAAATAGGAGAGTAACTGAATGGCGAATACCAAGCGCGTGTGGCTGTTTGAAGAGGCTAACGCGACGATGCGCGACGAGCTCGGCGGCAAGGGCGCGAACCTGGCCGAGATGAGCAATATCGGACTGCCGGTCCCTCCCGGTTTCACGATCACGACCGATACTTGTATCGCTTACAACAAGGGCGACGGCCAGTTCCCCGCAGGACTGCTGGACGAGATCAAGACGGCCCTGGCGGCGGTCGAGACCAAGACCGGCAAGAAGCTGGGCGATGCGACGAACCCGCTGCTGGTTTCCGTGCGTTCCGGCGCCAAGTTCTCCATGCCCGGCATGATGGACACCGTTTTGAACCTGGGCCTCAACGATGAGACGGCCGAGGCTCTGATCAAGCTTACGGGCAACGCGCGCTTCGTGTACGACAGCTACCGCCGCTTCTTAATGATGCTCAGCGACGTCGCTTACTCCACCCCCGACAACAAACTTGCCAAGCATGACTTCGAGCATATCTTCTACGATCTGAAGAAAGAGCTCGGCGTCACGGAAGATCTGGACGTCAGCGCCGATCATCTCAAGGCCCTGTGCGACACGTACAAGACATACATCAAGGAGCAGAGCGGCAAGGACTTCCCGCAGGATCCGTTCGTCCAGCTTGAGGACGCTGTCGAAGCCGTCTTCAAGTCCTGGTTCAACGACCGCGCCAAGCTTTACCGCCAGCGTGAGAAGATCTCGGATGACCTCGGCACCGCCGTCAACATCCAGAGCATGGTCTTCGGCAACCAGGGCGAAGACTGCGGCACGGGCGTCGCGTTCACCCGCGACGCGAGCAACGGCGCGAACGAGATCTTCGGCGAGTACCTGATGAACGCTCAGGGCGAAGACGTCGTCGCCGGCGTCCGCACCCCCATGCCGATCTCCGGCCTGAAAACGCAGAACCCCGAGATCTACCAGGAGTTCGACGATATCTGCCAGCGCCTTGAGCAGCACTACAAGGACATGCAGGACATCGAGTTCACGATCGAGCACAACAAGCTGTACATCCTTCAGTGCCGCTCCGGCAAGCGCACCGGCCCCGCCGCAGTCAAGATCGCGGTTGATCTGGTGAACGAAGGCCTGATCACGAAGGAAGTCGCTCTGGCCCGCATCAACCCAGAGCTGCTTGACCAGTGTCTGCACCCGGTCATCAAGCCCGGCTTCAAGTACAACGTCCTGGCGAAGGGCCTCCCGGCCGGCCCCGGCGCCGCCACCGGCATCGCCGTGTTCGACGCACAGCGCGCGGCGGACCTGGGCAAGGGCGGCGAAGGCAAGAAAGTCATTCTCGTTCGCGCCGACACCTCCCCCGATGACCTCAAGGGCATGCTGGCGGCTGAAGGCGTTCTGACCGAGCGCGGCGGCATGACCAGCCACGCGGCGCTTGTCGCGCGCGGCTTCGGCATCCCGACCGTTGCAGGCTGCTCCGACATCACCGTCACCGATCGCCAGTTCGTCGCCAAGGGCGGCCAGGTGATCAAGGAAGGCGACTACATCTCCCTGAACGGCGCCGTTGGCGAAGTCATCGAGGGCCAGGTGGAAGTCGTCGATCCCGAGCTGACCGGCGAGTTTGGCATCCTGCTGCAGTGGGCCGATGAGACCCGCCGCCTGGGCATCCGGACCAACGCCGATACGCCCGAAGACGTCGCGCTTGCGATCAAGCTGGGCGCCGAAGGCGTCGGCCTCTGCCGCACCGAGCACATGTTCTTCGCCGAGGAGCGCCGCCCGGTCGTCCAGGCCATGATCCTGGCCGCCACCGAAGAAGAGCGCAATGAGAAGCTCGCCGAGCTTCTGCCGTTCCAGCGCGAAGACTTCCGAGGCATCTTCGAGGCCCTGGGCTCCCGCCCGGCCACGATCCGCCTGATCGACCCGCCGCTGCACGAGTTCCTTCCGAGCCTGCAAACGCTGATCGAGGAAGTCGCCACGCTGAAAGCGACGGGCTCGGACGCCGCCGAACTGGAAGCCAAAGAGAAATTGATGGCCCAGGTCGAGAGCATGCACGAGATCAACCCGATGATGGGACTTCGCGGCTGCCGCCTGTCCATCGTCTTCCCGGGCATCGTCGAGATGCAGACCCGCGCCATCCTGGAAGGCGCCATCGCCGCCAAGAAGAACGGCGCCGACCCGCACCCCGAGATCATGATCCCGCTGGTCGGCCACGTCAACGAACTCAAGTCGGTTCGCTCCAACCTGGAGCGCGTCGCCAAGCTGGTCGTGGAAGAGAGCGGCGAGACCATCGACTACATGTTCGGCACGATGATCGAGATCCCGCGCGCCGCGCTGACGTCGGACCAGATCGCCGAGGAGGCTGAGTTCTTCTCCTTCGGAACCAACGACCTGACCCAGATGACGTTCGGCTTCAGCCGCGACGACTCGGACAAGTTCCTGAAGCCGTACATCGAGCAGAAGATCCTTCCTGGCGATCCCTTCGAGTCGATCGACCAGACGGGCGTCGGCCAGCTGATGAAGATCAGCGTCGAGCTCGCGAAGAAGGTCCGCCCGAACATCAAGCTCGGCATCTGCGGCGAGCACGGCGGCGAGCCCTCCTCGATCGCCTTCTGCCACGAGATCGGCCTGAACTACGTCTCATGCAGCCCCTACCGCGTCCCGATCGCCCGCCTCGCAGCCGCCCAAGCCAACCTCAAGGACGGTGGAAGCAACCGCGACCGGTAAGATTAGGCCACGTTAGCTCCTAAAGCCCAGGGACCACAGCGCAAGCTGCGGCCCCTGGGCTTTTCTGTTTGAGGTCTGCTATAATGTCTCTGTCTGGTTGATTTCTCCCCGTTTGAAATTGTGCGTGGTAAATAGGATTTGATATGTTGTCAAGCATTGACCATAAAGTTGCCGAGGGGCTAGCACTCAATTCACTCGAAGTCATAAACTTCCGAGCATTCGAGCGTTTGTCTATCCCTAACCTGGCTAAGGTGAATCTCATTACTGGAAAAAACAATGTCGGTAAATCCGCTTTGTTGGAAGCCATTGAGTTGTATGCGAGCTTTATTTCTCCAATGACGCTACAGAAGTTGCTTGTATCGCGTGATGAATTACCTACAGCTTGGATGCGCAGCCGAAATCCCGGCGCCCGGATAGCTTTTCAGCCCTCCCATCCTGTAGAACAAGCACTTCAGAATTTGTTCTATAATCGTCCTCTTGTAGACGGATACCAGTCTCCGTTTCTACTGGGACCTCTAGGAAAACTATTGACAGTTAATGTTGAATGGTTTGATATGGTTGCTTTGCATGATGCTGAAGAGAATTATGAGTTACGTCCCATTGCGGAAGCTCAACTTGATAGAGCACATGATCCGGACCTGTATGTGACAGTGAGGCAGGGGAGTTCTATTCCTGTTCGACAATATATTTTGGGTCGCATACTTTCTAAGGATATACCGAACGATAAGGGAATGCGTCGTTCGGAATATATAACTCCTCATGGAGTTCAAGACGAGAAGATAGGAACGATGTGGGATGCCGTTGTTGCAACTTCTGCCGAGGGAACTGTATTAGAAGCATTGCGTATATTACATCCCTCTATTGAGCGATTGGTATTTGTCGCCGAAGAAGGCGGAAGTGGGCAACGGGTCCCTCTCGTAAAATCAACTGAAGGAGAGCGGGCGCCGCTACGCAGTTTTGGTGAAGGGATGAGCCGTGTACTTGGCATTATCCTAGGCTTAACGACCGTTGGGAACGGTGGCGTCCTGCTTATTGACGAAATTGAAAGCGGCCTTCATTACAGTGTAATGCCAGATTTCTGGCGGCTAATTCGCAAAGTTGCAGAACAATTGAACGTCCAGGTTTTCGCAACAACACATAGCTGGGAGTGTATAGAAGCTTTTCAGCATTCTACTACTTCTGCTTCTTCAGAAGGAATACTTATTCGCCTGGATAGGCGTCAAGGTCTTGTTGCTCCAACAATCTTCGACGAGCGCCGTCTAGCCATCGCGACTCGCGATCAGATAGAGGTCCGATGAGACGTAACTCGGACAGTTTGAAGATAGAAGAGGGGCCTGAGAGCGATATTCTTATCGTTGAAGGAGCAGATGATTTCTTTTTGCTGAAAAACTGGTTCCTTCGCTTTCGACTTGTCGGAAAGATTCGTCTTGAAGAAGGCGGGGGCTATGAACGCCTTCGTGATTCGATCGACACCCGTGTGGATGCGAGTAACTTGGAACGGTTTGGCGTGATTGTAGATGCAGACGAAGATCTTCCCTCGCGTTGGCTTTCTATCCGTGGCGCTTTTGAAAATGCTGGATACGAAATGCCTGCTGAGCCACAAACTTCAGGAACTATTGTCGTTCAGGCTGAGCGTCCGACGATTGGCATTTGGATCATGCCAGATAATCGATTGCCTGGGGAATTGGAAGACTTTGTCCGCATGCTCATACCGGAAGCGGATAGTCTTTGGCCGAGAGCGTGTAACGCTATCGACGACATTCCTGAAGCCGAACGGTTATTCAAAGAATCAATATCTAAAGCTCGATTGCACACTTGGCTTGCCTGGCAGGAAGAACCTGGTAAACCAATCGGCCAAGCCATTGTGAAGCGATATTTCAGTACGGAGACTGAGCAGGCGAAGGCATTTCAGAAATGGCTGATGGATTTATACAAGATCGCATAGTAGCTGACTACAAAATCGGCGACAAGATCCGCGTGGTCCAAGTCCCTCCATATCTTTACAATGACGATCCCGTCACTCGCGAGATCGCCGATTTCTTCGAACTGTGCTTGGGAAAAGTCTTTCGGATCGAAGCGTTCGATGAGAATGGTCAATTGGAACTGTGGATGACGGACAAGGGGAACCGGACGAAGCGGGGCGATTTGCATTCGATTTGGATAGAGCCGGAGTACGTCGAGCCGTATCCTAAGTCGCATGGATTAAAGGGAGATGGGATATGACAAAAAAGTTACCACAAATGCACAATGTCGGTATCGTGGTCGAATCCCTTGATGAGGCCGTCTCTTTTTTCACCGAGCTTGGCCTGACCCTCGAAGGGCGAGCCACGATCGAAGGGGAATGGGCCGGGCGCGTCACCGGACTGGGCAATCAGTGCGTCGAGATTGCCATGATGGTTACCCCCGATGGCCACAGCCGCCTCGAACTCTCGCGATTTCTTACCCCGCCTGTCGTCGCCGATCACCGGAACGCTCCTGTGAACGCTCTCGGCTACCTGCGCGTCATGTTCAATGTAGAGGACATCGACGAGGTAGTCGCCAGGCTCTGTAAACGCGGAGCCCAGCTCGTTGGCGAAATGGTTCAGTACGAGGACTCGTATCGGCTCTGCTACATCCGTGGTCCCGAAGGGATTCTTATCGGGCTGGCGGAAGAACTGTAAGATTAGGCGCTTGGGCTTTGTCTTGTTTTGGTGAACGAAGTCTGGTAGAATAATTCAAATAAGAATGCAGTCTTTAGACGGAGTTCGCCTTATGTCTCCTATTGCCGAACAACTAAAAGTACAACTGAGCGACTTGCCCGTGGTGGATCGCGCTGCGATCGCTCACTATCTGCTGGGCACACTCAGCCCATTGGACGAGAGCGACGAAGCAAATTTAGAAGCCGTGTTAGAGCGGCGTTGGGCACAAATCGAGAATGGACAAGAGACAGGTATTCCTGCTGAACAGGTCTTTGCGGACTTGAAAGCCAAACTGAAATGAAGCCTGTCCGTTTTCATTCCGAAGCACGGTCTGAACTGGAAGTTTCTGTCTTCTATTATGACGAATTGCAGGCTGGCTTAGGAACATCATTGTTCGATGAGATTTTTGGAGCCGCCGAGAAATTGTCTCACTTTCCAAACTTAGGAGCGAGATACAAGGAAACAAATTATCGTCGCTTGGTGCTCAGGAATTTTCCTTACTCGCTTTACTATCGCGAAACCTCTCACTTCGTGTGGGTGGTTGCAGTCGCGCACGCAAAGAGGGAACCGGATTATTGGATAGATCGAGCGGTTGAATAGCTCCCGGAGAAATTGAGATGTGAATCCAGGATCGAATGGTCCTGGGTTTTTTAGCATAAAAATTGATTTGAGTGTTGATAATTTGAAAACTAACTATTATAATACGAACTATGAACCACGACGACCTCTTGACCTCGGAAGTCTGCACCGCCCTCATGCGCATCGGAACACGGATGGCGATGGTGTTTGACCGGACGTTTCGCGAATTGGATTTGACGCAGGCGCAGTTCCGGCTGCTAATTGCGATGTATGACGTGAATGATGTGGGCATCGCGCCGTCGGATCTGGCGGAGGCGCTGCTGATCGAGCGGGCGACGGTCACGGTACTGACGGCGCGGCTGGTGGATCGGGGATTGGTCGTGCGGATGCCGGGGGTGAACCGGCGGACGCATTTCTTGAAATTGACGGAAGAGGGCGTCGCGCTGCTGGAGCGGGCGATCCCGTCGGCGGTCCGGCTGGCGGATGCGGCGCTGATGGGGATTGAGCGTGGGGATCTGGAGCAGGCGCGGATGCGGCTGGAGACGATCGAGGCGCGTTTACGGCTGATGAGCGATGCGCCGATTGATTGAATACGTCTTTGTGAAGAATAGGAGCGAACTATGGAGCATTGGTTTTCATTGGCGAGTTTGCTGATCATGCCATTTTGGGCGCTGATGATCTTTGCGCCGCACTGGCGTGTGACGGGGAAGATTGTGGAGTCGCCGTGGATCGCCGCGCCGGCGGCGCTGGCGTATGCGACTTTACTTCTGCCGAGGATGGGGCAGGTGGCGCCCGCGATTATGCACCCGAGCTTGGCGGGCGTGGCGGCGTTGCTGGGATCATCAAGCGGCGCGTTTATCGGGTGGGTGCATTTTCTTGCCTTCGATCTCTTCGTGGGACGCTGGATCTTTCTAGAGGCAAGGCGCGAGAATATCTCGGCGTGGATCGTCAGCCCTATTCTGTATCTCACCTTGATGTTCGGTCCGATGGGGCTGCTGACGTTTCTGACACTGCGGGCGGCGCTGCGATTTTGGCGCGCGGGCAAGGTTCGTCGCAGTGGGAGCGTGATGTTGGAGGCGCTTCGCGCCAATACGCCGCTGATGCTGCTGTTTTGGTTCAACGTCGCTCTGATCGGCGCGGCGTCGGTGGGAATGCTGGTCGATCATCGGATGATCACGGGAGCGCCGGCGTGGCTGAAGCCGCTGAAGTTTGCGATCTCCGTCGCTATTTATAGTGCGACGCTGGCGTGGATGATGAGCTTTTTGCCAAAGGGAGCGCGGATCGTACGCGTACTGTCGTGGGTTATCGCAGTGACAGTCGGACTGGAGATGATGATCATCCCAATTCAGGCGCTTCGGGGAACGACCAGCCATTTCAATCAAGCGAATTTGCTGGATGGCATTCTTTATGGCGTGATGGGAATTTCAATTACCGTATTGTGGATCGCGCAGATTGTCGTCAGCGTGCAGCTGCTGCGAACGCGGATTGCGGATCGCCCGCTCGCTCTGGGGATACGATTGGGAGCGGCGCTCACGGCGGTGGGAATGGCGGTCGGGTTTCTCATGACGGCGCCGACCTCCACGCAGCTGGCGATGGCCGCCGCGCTGCATGCGATGCCGGTCGTGGGAGCGCATACGGTCGGCGCCCTGGACGGCGGCGCGGGGCTGCCTTTTCTGGGCTGGAGCACACTGGCGGGCGATTTGCGCGTGGCGCACTTTGTTGGACTGCACGCCCTGCAATTGCTGCCGCTGGCGGCTCTGCTGCTCGGCATGTCGCGTTGGAGCGAGACGGTACGACTGCGATTGGTCGGAATCATCGGAGGCGGGTATCTGGCTGGGATCGGTCTGCTTGTCTGGCAGGCGCTGCGCGGGCTATCGATTGTCCGCCCAGACACCGCGACACTGGGCGCATGGGGGATTCTGATTGTGAGCGTAATATTTGTTGCAATTATCGCTATCTTTGCAAGGAAGGCGTGAACCGAGAGTTTTGAAGGCGCACACGGCTGATTATGGGACGTCATGACGTAAAAAAAGCGCTTGCGGCATATGCCGCAAGCGCCGAGGTTCTCTTTCCTGTCCTTAGTTTTGAGGGGGATATTACGCCTTCAGCGACGCCATGTCGATGACGAAGCGGTACTTGACGTCGCTCTTCAGAACTCGGTCGTAGGCGGCGTTGATGTCCTGGATATCGATCATCTCGATGTCGCTGACGATGTTGTGCTCGGCGCAGAAGTCCAGCATCTCCTGGGTCTCTTTGATGCCGCCGATGGCGGAGCCGGCGAGACGGCGGCGGCGCAGGGCGAGGTCGAAGGCGTGGACGCCTGCGGGTTCGGTGGGGACGCCGACCAGGACCATGCTGCCGTCGAGCTTGAGCAGGTTCAGATACATCGACAGATCGTGCTTGGCGGAGACGGTGTCGATGATGAAGTCGAACGAGTTCGCCAGCGCTTTGAGCGCTTCGGGATCGCGGGTGAGCACAACTTCATCCGCGCCGAGACGCTTCGCGTCCTCTTCCTTGCCGGGCGAAGTAGTGAACTGCGTAACGTGCGCACCGAAGGCGTGTGCGAACTTGAGCGCCATGTGGCCGAGGCCGCCCAGGCCGACGACGCCGACCTTTTGACCCGCCTTCACGTCCCAGTGCTTGAGAGGCGAGTAGGTTGTGATGCCCGCGCAGAGCAGGGGGGCGACTGCGGCGAGATCGAGCTTTGGGGAGACCTTCAGCGTGAAGGCTTCGTCCACCACGATGTTGTCGGAGTAGCCACCCTGGGAAATCGTTCCATCCGGGAACTTACTATTATAGGTGAGGACGAGCTTGCCGCCTTCGCAGTACTGCTCCTCGCCGGCCTTGCAGTTCTCGCATTCGCGGCAGCTATCAACCATGCAGCCGACGCCCGCCAGATCGCCGACGGCGAACTGTGTGACTTCCGCGCCGACCTGGGTGACGCGGCCGACGATCTCGTGACCGGGGACCATGGGAAAGATGGAGTTGCCCCATTCGTTGCGCGCCTGATGGATATCGGAGTGACAGACGCCGCAGAAAAGAATTTCGATCTTGACATCGCTTGGACCAACGTCGCGGCGATCGAAGTCGAATGGGGTAATTGGGGTAGTCGCGCTTTGCGTCGCGTAGGCGAGTGTGTTGCTCATTTTGTATTCCTTATGTTTGTGAGAGTCCGTTAATTAGTGGATGTGTCATGATCGCGTTCGGAGTCGGCGCGGATCCAGCCTTGCAGGGACGAAGCAATGGCGCACGCCTTTTTCTCATCGCCCGTTTCGATGGCGTCCCAATACGCGATTTTATGGTCCAGGTATTCCAAGTTGCGCTGCATCTGGCGCAGACGCTCTTGAAGGACAGCTTTATGCTGAGTGAGAAGCGCCTTCTGCTCGGTGACAGCCGCCTCCGCGCCCTGGTTCATCGCTTCAAAGTACTGGCGCATCTCGGCCAGAGGCATTCCGGTCGCTCGGAGGCAGGCGAGGGATTCGAGTCGCGTGACATCTGCCTGAGAATATCGCCGGTGGCCGCTGCTGGGATCCCGCCGGACCGGATGAATCAGGCCAAGCCGCTCGTAGTAGCGCAGCGTATGCTCACTCAGACTGGTGAGATCTACGACCTGCTGAACGGTCATCTCCTCAAGGGGAGCGATGAGATATCTGCATGGGAGATCGAGTGCAGCGGTGTTGGGCATGGCGATTATCCTTTCGGCAAATTTCTTTTGGCGAGCATCCATAGAAGAGTATGACGGACCTAGAGCGCTCTAGGTCAACCCTCACGAACATAAAACTTCGGCAATTTTTCGTTTGGGGCCACAATCGATCCATTGGGTATAAAGAAAGCATTCCACATCGATTCGGAAAGCAACCTCTTATGACTACACCCGAGCATCAGCTTGATCACGTCGCCATTCCCTCGCGTGATATCGCCGCCTCCGTACAATGGTATGTAGAGCACTTCGGCGCCGAAGTGCTCTATCAGGACGGCACCTGGGCCTTCCTGAAGCTGGGGCAGGGGAAGCTGGCGCTGGTGACCCCAACGCAGCATCCGCCACATGTCGCGGTGCGGGTGGGGGCGGAAACGCTGCGCGAGGCGGCGATGGCTGCAGGCAAGCCCATCGACCAGCATCGGGACGGAACCTCCGGCATTTACATTGACGATCCCGACGGCAATCAAGTCGAATTGATCTACTATCCGTCCAGGCGAACGGTCTATGACAAGTCGTAAAATATTATATAAAATTGTTGTTTGCCGCTTATAGACTTGGTTTTTAGTGTGTTTAAACGGTTAAATCGGTGGCAGTCATTAAAAAATGCGTACTTTTATTGCGGATTGAGAGCAATTGTCGTTTTGAGACCAAATTTTACGGACAAGGTGGCATGGATTTTGCTGTTAATGACAGCGTGGCTATGAAGTCTTGCGTGGAGTGGGAAGCAAGTCGAATCCAACCCGCATGAAGCCAATGCTGTCCCCTGCTAAATCCTTTGCCTTTTGTGCAAATGAGAAAGGAGTTCCAAGTGAGCGTACCTGCTACGAAAATGCGTAATTGCGCTGAAGAACCGATCGTCACAGCCGCCGGCGTCCGCCGGCCTGTTGTCGTGATGATCGACGAATTCCTGCGCCGCACGATTGACCTTACCCTTTGCACCCTCTCGCTGATACTCCTCTTTCCGCTGTTTCTGGCGCTTGCAATCGCCATCAAAATGGATAGCCCGGGCCCAGTGCTCTTTATCCAGAAGCGTGTGGGAAAAGATGGAGTCGAGTTTCCGTTTTTCAAGTTCCGCTCCATGTACATTGACTCCGAAGAGCGGCGCGCCGCTCTGCTGGTGGACAATGAAGCGACCGGCCCTTTGTTCAAGATGAAGCAAGATCCCCGCATCACGAAGGTCGGACGCCTGATCCGTCGTTCGTCGATTGACGAGCTTCCGCAGCTGCTGAACGTCCTTCGCGGCGAAATGACGCTCGTCGGCCCCCGCCCCGCACTTCCCGTCGAGGTCGCGACTTATTCCGACAAGGAGCGTCAGCGCCTGGTGGTTACGCCCGGTCTTACCGGTCTCTGGCAAGTCTCGGGCCGGTCTGATCTGTCCTTTGAACAGGCGATCCACCTGGACCTCGAATACATCCGACGCCGCTCAGTGCTGCTGGATGTCGAGATCATGGCGAAGACGATTCCCGCGGTCGTCGCCGGACGCGGCGCTTACTAACGGTTCCGTTCTCACGTGATTGAATACGTCCCTGAGCTACCCTCTGATGGTAGTTGAGGGACGTATTTTTGTTTGACCGGGCAAACTCCGGCGTGGTGAAAAACAAATATCGGCCCCGGCGCGTTGCGCCGGGGCCGATATTTTAATAGGTGATGAGTATTGCTTGTTCTAACGTGTTTTGGCGGCCGCAAAACCCCAGATCGGATGCGCATTCGTGAGGTCTTCCTCGGTTGCGAACGAATACTCGACCTGACGCGAATCAAGGATCGCGAGGCTGGACCACGGCACGCAGTAGATGTCGTTGGAAAGACGCGTTACTTGTGAATGAGTAACAAGCTCATAAAACCCAAGCACGCTGTCCTCGTTCGACAAAAATTTGATGTAGGCGTTCCGCACTGACTCCTCCATAACTGTCTCGTTACATCATAGTGCACAAACCGTGCCAAACCTGCTTGCTTGCTGACACTCTGTTATTAATTTTCAAACCGTCTTCATTCTCGCTGAAGACGGCGTCGCGTCGTTGACACCGCCAAGGCGCTGTGGTATATTATTCGAATACTAAAACAGCTCAACAGTGCGCAATTTGAACTGCAGGAAAGCGATTATCCGGAACATGCCAGACGACGAGATTGTTTTAACTCAGGCCAAATATCAAGAACTGGAAAAGGAGCTGCTGCGGCTGCAAACGACCGAGCGCCGCGTGATCGCGGAGCGTATCAGCACCGCTCGGTCCCTGGGCGACCTCCGGGAAAACTTCGACTATCATGACGCCAAGCGACAGCAGGGATTGCTGGAAAGCAAGATCATCAATCTGAAGCGTATTCTTGATCGCGGGAGGATCGTCGCCTATGAGGTCGGCAACGATGTCGTTCAGCTTGGCTCCCATGTCAAAGTCCACGATGAAGAGTTCGATGAGGATATCGAATATCAGATCGTCGGCGTCATGGAGGCGGACCCCGCCACCGACAAGATCTCCAACACCTCTCCTGTCGGCAAGGCGCTGCTTGGCCATAAGGTTGGTGAAAAGGTGGAAGTACAGACTCCCGCCGGTGTCGCCATCTACGAGATCATCGAGCTTTCTTAGGATGCGATTAGTCTTGCGGCTGCTTGCGTCGGCCCGCGAAATTGCTTGCATTGCACCGGCCGTTATGATATAATGGCGCCTGTGGAGAGTGCAGAGCAAGAGAAGCTGCGAGCCAAGGCGGCGCGGATCGAGGAGATGCTGACGCAGGCATATGGTCCCCGTGTTTGGAAGGCCGAGAACTACAGCCGCGACCTTTGCGGCGCGCTTGTCGCCACCATTCTCTCACAGAACACCAGCGATTTGAATTCCGGCCGCGCTTACGCCTCGCTTTGCGCGGCCTTTCCGGGCGGATGGGATACGGTGCGCACAGCGAACGTTACCCGCGTCGCCGACGCGATCCGCTGCGGAGGGCTCGCCGACACAAAGTCCATCCGCATCCAAAATGTGCTGCAGGACATTCATGAACGGACCGGAAGCACAAGCCTCGATCATCTGCGCTCCTGGGCGGACGACGATATCCGGCAGTTTCTCCGATCCTTTCCCGGCGTTGGCCCCAAAACGGCGGCCTGTCTTCTGATGTTCAATCTAGGACGTCCCGTTCTTGCGGTCGACACGCATGTCCATCGGGTCTCGGGACGCCTGGGTTTGATTGGACCGAAGACCACCGCCGATCAGGCGCATGACGCCTTGCAGGCTCTGCTCCAAGACGATCAGGTCTATTCCTTTCATGTCCATTTGATCGAGCATGGCCGGCGCATCTGCCACGCGCGCAGCCCAGAGTGCGCGATATGCCCTGTCCGGACCGTGTGTGATTGGTATCGCGCGGAAAAGCTCAAGGAGGCGGCATGAGCGACGGACTGACCGCGTCTTCCACTCCGATGGCGGACGGCTCGTCTCTGCTGCGCGATGATGGAATGTGTTTTGGGTGCGGCTCGGAAAATCCGATCGGTTTGCATTTGATTTTCGGCTGGGATGGGGATACTTACAGTACGCGCTTTATTCCGCAAGCCCAGCATCAGGGCTGGGTCGGCCGGGTGCACGGCGGGATCCTGGCCCTACTGCTCGATGAAGTCCTTTCGCGCGCCGCTTTGGAGCGTCACGGTTTGGACTGGGTCACGGCGGAATTGACAACTCGGCTCGTTCAGCCTGCGCCCACCGGCCAGGCGCTCATCGTTCGCGGCCATATTGAAAGCGTCCGGCCAAGACTGATCCTCTGCGTGGGAGAAGTTATCGACGAAGCGACCGGGGGAGTGATCGCGCGCGG
>NZ_JBDSQY010000216.1:0-6016 GCF_039929585.1 Capsulimonas sp. | reverse complement strand
ATGCTCGCATCCCCCCTTCCCACAGCTGAAGCAGTGGTCTAGTCAGTGGGAAGGCGGCTGAAGCCGACTGCCAGAGAAATTCGTCCGTGTCCTGCAAATCCGCAGCCTGCTTTAGCTGGCTTACCCCTGATTAGGCCACTGCTTCAGCTGTGGAAAGAGCCAGCATTTGTGAGGATGCAATACCAATGTCAGCCTTCGTAATGAACCCAGCGGCGCTGTGTCCAGAAGAGCAGGCCTGTAATGACCATGATCACCAGGAACAGCACCCAGGCCATTGCGCTGGCGTAACCCATATCCAGATAGCGCCAGGCGCGCTCGAACAGATAGACGGCGTAGAAGTGCGTGCTGTCTTCCGGCCCGCCGCCCGGCGTCATAATATACGCCTCGGTGAAGTACTGGAACACGCCGATGACGCCCATAATCAGGTTGAAGAAGATCACCGGGGAGAGCATCGGCAGGGTCACGTGGCGCAGGCGCTGCCAGGCGGTCGCGCCGTCGATCGTCGCCGCTTCGTAGAGATGGGTTGGGATGTCCTTGAGGCCGGCGAGATAAATCACCATGCTCCCGCCGACCGCCCAGAGCGAAAGGATTACCAAACTGGGCAGCGCCCACTGCGGACTTTGCAGCCACTCCGGCCCGGTGACGCCGACTGCGCGCAGGATCCGATTGATCAGCCCAATCTCCGGGTTGAACAGCCACAAGAACACGACGGATGTGGCGACCGTGGGCAGGATCGACGGCAGAAAGAAGATCGTTCGGTAGACGCCCATGCCCTTGAGGTCAAGGTTGAGCAGCAGCGCGAGCGTGACGCCTAGAATCACTCCCAGGGGCACCGCGATCAGGGCGAAATGGAACGTGACGCCCAGCGACTTCCAGAATAACGGGTCGCCGGTGAGCAGATTGTGGTAGTTCGCTCCGCCGACCCAAACGGGCGTCTGCACGATGTTGTATCGCGTGAACGACAGGTAAAGGCTTGTCAGAAACGGATATGCCGTGAACGCCAGGAAACCCAGAAGCCACGGACTGATGAACGCATAACCAACGAGGCTCTTCTTTGCGGATACCATGAACTTGCCCTTTTCGATCGTCTCATATGACCATCCAATTACTTGGCGGCGCCCAGCGTCTTGAGCTCGCCGGACCAGTACGCGCCTTCCGGCAGCGTATCCCAGGGGTTGGGCAGGGTGTCGGGCGTGACATACATCCAGCCCGCATGCCATTTCTTGCCCAGTTGAACCGCCTTGCGCATGGCGGCGGCGTCCGGCGCGCCGTAAATCAGATGCATGAAGCGCCGAGCCGGATATTTCGCCACCCAGGCGGCGTCGGGAGCGCGCTTGAGGTAAGCATTGTAATCGCTCTCGAACGTGAGGATCACGTCGGCGACATTCATGTACCCTTCGGTCACGGGCGTGCCGGGGTTGATCATCACAATGGCTTTGGGATTTCCGGCGCGGGCGACTGTGAGGCACTGTTTGTAATAGGGCAGGCTGGCGTCGTCGTTGCTGGATTCGTCGAAGAAGATCCCATCGACATGATACCATTGGTTGAAACGATCGATTTCCGTCTGAACCTCCGCGATGGGGCGCTTGCCGTAGCTGGTGTGGACATAGCCCAGCACACGGACGCCCTTGGCCTGCATCGCCTTGACCTGATCGACATAGTCCGCGCGCACGGCCTCGCCGGGGCCGCTGTTCGGGTTGATGATCGTCAGGCCCACATGCGGCGCGGCCGCGCCCATCTTCGTCCACAGTGATCCCGGCCCGAAGTAAGACGGGACCGCCATCCGCTGACTCTGCGCCCAGGTGGGGCTGGCGGCGAGCGTCAGAAGCAGGCCCATCGTCATCCACTGTCTATTCTGCAATTTCGTGTCCTTTGGTTTATGCGTTGCCCACTGTGTAGCGGGCGATTGACGCGATCAATTCCGGAGCGGCCGGCGGTTTGTGCAATTTGCCGATTTAGTGACGTAATCCACACGGAAACGGCCGGCGGTTAAAACCTCGCCTGCAAGAGCGCAGAAGTCCGCCTGCGTGGACTACATAATCCGAGGCGATACCGCCTGATGCTTGGCCTTTCGTAAGGCGATACCGTGTTCGATAATGTAACCCACGCAGGTGGGTTTCTGCGCTCTCGGAGGCGCGGTTTTAACCGCCGGCCGTCTCCGTGTGGCTACATTATTTGATTGGCGGAACTCATTAACCGCCGGCCGTTTCCGTTATCTCAATCCCTCATTGCCGCTGCCGCCACGGGAACCGGCTGTCCCATTGCGGCGGATTCATAAGCCGTCAATGCGATTTGCACGGCGCGCAGGCCGTCTTCGCCGGTCGCCAGGCGCGGCGTGTCTTCTCCGGCGGTGAGGCGCAGGAAGTCGGCGATCATTTCGGTGTCCGTGCCGCTGCCCCAGTTGGACCAGGAGGCGGTTCCCGCCGCGCCATCGTAGCAGACGAGGTTCTGCGCGAATAGGTCGGCGTCAATCACGCCTTCCGTGCCGACGACTTGAATGGTGACATCGCCCCAGGTGGGATAGTTCTTTGGGCGGGACCAGCTCGTGTCGAGAGTGGCGAACACTCCGCCATCATAGTTGATGGTCAGGAAGCCCGTATCCTCGCACGCGGCGTGCTGGAACTCGCTGCCGATTTCGGCGTAAACTTCGGCTGCGTTCCGCCCGAGCAGCAGCCAGTTCAGGTCGGCGGCGTGGACGGTATGGTCGAGCACGGCGCCGCCGCCCGAGAGGGCTTTGTCCACGAACCAGCCGCCCGGAGCCTTGCCCCGATTGGCGCCGCGAATGGCGAGGACCTTACCAACGGCCCCGCTCTGGACCTTCTGAAGCAGGCTCTGGAAGGCGGGCGAGTAACGGCACGGGAACGCTGTTGCGAGCTTCACATTGCGCGCGGCGCAGTAGTCCACCATGGCGCGGGCGTTCGCGACGGTGGTCGCGAGCGGCTTTTCGCAGAGGATCGCTTTGACGCCCGCCTCGGCCGCCATCTCGACGAGACGGCGATGGTGGACATTTTCACTGGCGACGACGGCGCCGTCCAGACCCTGAGCGAGCAGTTCGCGCTCGGAGGCGTAGAACGTCGTTTTGTAGAGGTCCGCCATGGCCTGCCCGCGCGCGGCGTCGGCGTCCCAGACGCCCACGAGCGCCGCGCCGGAGTTGGCGGCGATGGCGGCGGCGTAGGACTGGGCGTGCATATGGGCGAAGGAGAAGATTGCAATTTTCAATGTCATGACAGCGTCACCGACTTTCCGGTCTCAATGGACTCCAATGCGGCCAGCGCGATCCGGGTCGCCTCGCGGGCGTCCTGAAGCGTGACCGGCGGCGGCAGGTTGTTTTGCAGCGCGTGGACGAATGCGGCGAGCTCCTGGTAATACGGATCCTCGGTCGGCGCCATCGGGCTTTCCGGCACCGCGACGCCGCCCGCGCCGCCCTTGGTTTTGAGCATCGCCGAAAGCGGCGCGCTTCGGTCCGAATCATGCTCGATGAGGCCCGCGTCGCCCGCGATCTCCAATGTCGTCCGGAAGCCGCCGGGGTGCGCCCACGAGCCCGTCACATGGCCCACGGCCCCGGAGGCGAAGCGCAGGGTCACCAGAGCGTAGTCCAGATCTCCGAAGTACTCTTCTTGACCGTAGAGGCCCTTGGCGAAGACCCGCGTAACCGGGCCGAAGGTCCAGCGCAGCCAGTCGAAGTCGTGCAGGATCATATCCAGCACCAGGCCGCCGCTCTGCGCGGGATCGGCGTACCAGTTGGGGCGGCCGCCCAGGTCCGGGAAGCCGGCCATACGCGCCGTGCGGATGGTGATCGGCTTGCCGACTGTACCGGCGTCCACCGCGCGCTTGGCGGCGGCGAACTCGGGGAAGTAGCGCAGCACATGGCCGGACATTGCGGGCACGCCAGCTTTCTCGACAGCTGCGAGCATGGCGTCGCAGTCTTCGATGCTGCGCGAAAGCGGCTTCTCGACGAAGATCGCCTTGCCGGCCGCCGCCGCCTTCTCCACGTACTCGCGGTGAAACGGCGTTGGGGTGCAGATATCGACGATGTCGGGCTTGGACTGGGAAATCAGCGTGTCCCAGTCGGCGAACGCCGGTCCGGCGGCGCGGGCCGCGTCAGCCCGAGGGTCCAGGACGCCGACGATTTCGGCGCCCGGCATGGCGTTCCAGTGGCGGGCGTGGACGTCGCCCATCGTTCCGGCCCCGATCAGGGCCACACGATATGTCATGAGTTGGATCCTTTCCTGCGTAACTGTGTCAGGCCCAAGGACAGCACTCGCGTTTCCTGTCCCCGAAGCGGCAATTGGACGGAGATTGTACTCCCCGCAATCTTCGCCGGGATCGTACGCCCGGTTAAGACGTCCCGTACGACAAGCGTTTTCCCCGATCGCGCGCCGGAGCCGAATTTGGCGGCGTCGATGTGAATAACGGCGCTTGCGGCCGAGTCTTTCGAATTCAGCACCGTTAAGTAGTTCTTACCATATCTTTCCAGCCATACGTCCGATTGCGCGGCCTTCGCCCAGGTAATCGGCTCCCAGCCGGCGGCGGAGAGGCGCTGGAGGACCGGGATGTACTTTTTGAAGAGGGGCCGATCGCGGTTGTAAAGCGCCGGATTTTCCCAGTACGGATGGTCGGCGGCGTTGACGCTGAACATGCTCGGATACACGCCATAGAAGAGACACCGCTCGAAATAGCGGGCGATGTTCTCATGGCTGACCTTGGTGAAATCCGTGTTCAGCAAGAGCAAATAAGGCTTATGGTAGGAGGCCGTGCGGCGCAGGTTCATGATCGCGTCCGGTTCCGGCGCCCATTCGCCGGCGTCGCTGAACATGTTTGTTTCGGTTCCCATCACGTCGAGCAGTGGGGCGAAGGCGGAGAAACGCCACGGCACCGAGTTCGCCATTAAGAGCTTGCCGTGCCGGTGCAGATCTTTGGACAGCGCCTCCGTCGATTCATACACCGAGACCCAGGTCGGCAGGGTAGGGCGGCCGCCGCCCTGCGGGAAGCACAGCGCCTGGGTGGAAGCGCGCAGACTTTCGGGCCGGTAGTCCAGAACGTCCGCCCAGGCTTCCAAAGAATCCAAATACTGGCCGTCCGGCTGATTGGCCGCTCCGGGGATCGGCGAGCCGGCGTGGTTCAGGCGCGCCTTGGTCCATAGTCCCGACGCCGTTCCTACTCGGGGGCTGGGGTTGAGCACCCACACGGCGCCGTCGCACCAGGGCGTATCTCGGAAGGCGACATTGAACTGGCCGCGTAGGTCCTGGCTGCCGGAGGAGAGCACCGCCTGCGCTTGATGGGCGGCAATGGGATCGCTGCTCTTGGCGATCTGCTTCACCAGCTTCATCGCCTCGGGATAGGTGCGCGGCGCGCCCTTCGCCATCGGCATCCAGTAGGTCATTGGTTCGACATACTTGAAGCTAAGAATTTTGTTACGGCGGTCGGAGGCGATGCTGTTGTCGCCCTCGTGATAGGCGAAGTGAAAATCAGCTACGCCGGAAACCTTGGATGGATCGGTGAACGGCATCCAGATGCCTTCGGCCTTGGCGCGCCGCTGATAGGCGTCCGGGAAGAGCGCGTAGAACCGGGCGGCGGCGTCGCGGAATCCCCAGGCGGGATCGACATCGTAGCGGGCTACGGCGACGGGGGCTTGATCGTGCTTCGCCGTGTCGCCCTTCGCCGTCAGCGCCAGATCGCAGGCGAGGAACATCAAGTGCGTGTCGGGGCGAAACGCGATCCGGGCGATGCGTGCTCCGAGTGAGGGCGGCGTTCCCAGAGCGCGGCCCGCGCCGGTCCCAGTGACGCAGCCGAAGGGGTACTGCGACAGCTGCCCCGTCGCGCCGGCGCCGGCCTGGGTCAAGCCAGCATACTCGCGAGATTCCGTCGCGGGGACGCCGTCCCGAATGTGGTTCCACCAAACGGGCTTTGCGGCGTCGAAGCGCTCGACATAGTACACCGTCACATTACGATCGCGCGGCGTGAGATTGCGCAGCGTGCCTTGGACGATTTTGTCGCCGCCGACCGTCTTCAATCC
>NZ_JBDSQY010000215.1:0-8452 GCF_039929585.1 Capsulimonas sp. | reverse complement strand
CCTTCCCTGCTTCAAGGGAGGGGTGGCGCGAAGCGCCGGGGTGGGTCAGCGGACCAGCGTCACGCGCCGCAGGTTCATCACAGCGCCGTTCGGCATACTCTTGGGAATGATCTTGATCGTGTGCGCTCCCGGCGTCAGCGTGAGTGTTCCGGTGAGCGCCAGCGTTTGGTAATCTTCCCACGACCCCGTCTTGACGATTGTCCCGGTAATGCCGGTGTCGGCGCCGTCGACCTGAAGCGTCACGATGCTGTCCGCGCTGCCCGGATCGACTGCGTAGTCGATTTTGGCGGTGTAGACGCCGTCGGCTCCGGCGGGCACGGTGACCTTCCATTCGGCGCCGGCGCTCAGGCTGGTCCAGTATCCCAGGTTGGCGTTGGCGCCATTATCATCGCCGTGCTCGACCTGGATGTTGTTCCCGACCACGGTTGAATCCGAGGCGTTCAGCGCATACGTTCCGTCCGTCTGCGGCGCGATCAAAACTTCGGCCTCGGTGACCACGGGAGCGCCGGTCAGGTCTAATGCAATTACCGTGGAGATCGAATCGATGGCGCTGGGCTTGGAGATGGAGAGCGTCCCATCCGCGGCTTTGGTCACGGTCAGTTTCTGACCGGTGGCGAGCGCTTTGGCGCCTTTGACTTTTGTCTGGAGCCCCGCAAGCCTCAGGCCATTTTCGGGCCAAGTGAAGACATTCAAATAGATCGTGTTGCCCTTGACCGTGGCGCGGCCATTGAACGGCAGGCGCTGGTAGGGGCTGGGCGTGGTGGCGTAGATGCTCTGACCGTTCGTCTTGAGCCAGGCGCCCATCTCCTTCAGACGATCCACCTCGGGGGAGGGGATGACGCCATGGGCGTCGGGACCGACGTTCAGAAGATAGTTGCCGCCCTTGCTGGCGATGTCGATCAGATTGCGCAGCAGCAGCTCCATGGGCTTGAAGTTCGTATCGTTGGTCTTGAAGCCCCAGGTGTCGTTGATCGTCATGCACGTTTCCCAGTCCTTGCCGGGAAAGCCCTTGGGGGGAATGTGCTGCTCGGGCGTTTCCGTGTCGCCAGCGACGCCTCCGCCCATGCGGTTGTTGTAGATCAGTTCGGGGTCCGACGAGAAGGCGGAGGTCAGCGCGCGCGCTTGATCCGGCGTCAGATCGCTCGGGATGTCCCACCAGATGACCGCCGGATGGTAGCGCGTCACGAGTTCTTTCACCTGCGGCGCGCTGACGTTCTTGATATACTCGTCGTAGCTGCCCTTCTGCGCCGGGTCCCAGGCCGGCCCCGCCGTTCCGCCGCCGGGGTGATGCCAATCTAAATTCTGCGAATAGTAGACGCCGAACTTGATGCCGGCTTTCTTACACGCGGCGGCCATTTCGCCGATGGGATCGCGCTTGAAGTTGGTCTGCGCGTTGATGTTGAAGTCATCCACCTTGGTCGGGTACATCGCGAAGCCTTCGTGGTGCTTGGCGGTCATCACGATATATTTCATGCCGGCGGTTTTGGCGTAGCTGACCCACTCGGTGGCGTTGAACTGTTCAGGATCGAATTGCTTGGCGTAGTCCGCATAGTAGCCTACGGGGATTTTGTCGTCACGCATGATCCACTCGCCCAAACCGCCGGTGTTCTGGCCCTTGTAAACGCCGGCGGGCACGGCGTACAGTCCCCAGTGGATGAACATTCCAAAGCGCGCTTCGCGCCACCATTTCATTCGGGCGTCACGCTGGGCTTTGGTCTCATTCGCATGCGGATCGACGGACGCGGAAGCGGCGCCGGTCTGGGCCGCGGCGGGTTTGCCGGGCAGAGCGGCGGCGAGCAGGCCGGCGGCGATCAAGAGTGTGAGTGCTTTTGGTGTCATGGTCTTTCCTCGAAAATTGTGGGCGTGAAGGCGTTATGGCGTCCCGGGCCATACCATCGTCAGGCCGGCGTCGATCGACTGTTCGCCGGTTCCCTGGTGACAATGGATCGCGAGAACGTTCTCGCCGGTTTTGATGGCGGCGGCGGCTTCGGCGCTCACGTCGTACTCATCGTACGTTCGTGTATAGCTGTCGAGTTTCGCCGCGAGCACGCCATTGATATAGGCTTCGCCTTCGTCGTCATGGACGGAGGTCAAAAGTGGCGACTTCATGCTGTTGTTGGAAACGGTGAAGCTGCGTCGAATCCAGATGTCGCCGGGCGTCTCGGTCCACGGTGTGTTGACACCAGGAACGCCTTGGCCGAACGGCGCAGGGGCGGATTTCCATGCCGCATCGTCGAAGTCGGCGTCCGCCCAGTTCTTGGACGGCTGGACGGTGGTGTACTTCCAGGTCTGCGGCGCCTTTTCCGAGGTCGGAACCAAGATGGTGCGCGGCGGCTCGGGGACGAGCGCCACGGGACCGGCAAGCTGGAGAGCGACAACGGTGGAGACTGGATCGATGACGCTGGGTTTGGAGATCATCAGAGTCCCGTCGGCGTCCTTCATTACGCTCAGCTTCTGTCCCGTGGCGAGCGCCTTGGCGCCTTTGACGTCCGTCAGGAGCCCTGCAAGCCTCAGGCCATTTTCGGGCCAAGTGAAGACGTTGAGATAGACCGTGTTCCCCTTGACCGTGGCGCGCCCTTCGAACGGCAGGCGCTTGAACGGGTCGGGCGTAGTCGCGTAGATGCTGTCGCCATTGCGCTTCAGCCATGCGCCGACCGCCTGGATACGCTCGACTTCGGGGGCAGGGATCACGCCATGAGAATCCGGACCGACATTGAGCAAATAATTGCCGCCCTTAGAAGCGATGTCGATCAAGTTGCGCGTCAGCTCTTCGACCGACTTGAAGTTCGTGTCGTTTGTCTTGAAGCCCCAGGTCTCGTTGATCGTCATGCACGTTTCCCAGTCCTTGCCGGGAAAGCCGTTGCGCGGGATCGTCTGCTCTGGGGTCTCCGTGTCTCCGGGAACGCCGCCGCCCAATCGGTTATTGAAGATCAGCTCTGGGTCCTTGGGGAACGACGCCGTAAGCGCCCGCACTTGATCCGGCGTGAACGGGCCATTAATGTCCCACCAGAGCACTGCGGGATGGTAACGCGTGATCAGCTCTTCGACTTGGGGCGCGCTGACTTTGCGCACGTAGGCGTCGAAGTCACCGGCCTGCGCGGGGTCCCACGAGTCGCCCGCCGTGCCGCCGCCGGGATGATGCCAGTCCAAGTTCTGCGAGTAGTACACGCCGAACTTAATCCCCGCCTTTTTGCACGCAGCGGCCATTTCGCCGATGGGATCGCGTTTGAAGTTGGTCTGCGCGTTGATGTTGAAGTCGTCGACCTTGGTCGGGTACATCGCGAAGCCTTCGTGGTGCTTGGCGGTCATCACGATGTACTTCATGCCGGCGGCTTTCGCGTAACTGACCCACTTCGCCGCATCGAACTGCTCGGGATCGAACTGCTTGGCGTAGTCGGCATAATATCCCACGGGAACCTTGGCGTCATGCATCATCCACTCGCCAAGGCCGTCGATCTTTTTATCTTTGTAGACGCCGGCGGGGACGGCGTAGAGTCCCCAGTGGATGAACATGCCGAAACGGGCTTCGCGCCACCACTTCATGCGCGCGTCGCGCTGACCTTTGGTTTCATTGGCGTGTGGGTCCACCGACGCACTGCTTGCGGCGCCGCCCTGCGCTTTGGCGACGGTTCCGGATAGTGCGATAGTGAGCAGGCCCGCAGCGGCCAGCAGAGCGATCGGCGTTCTTAACATGAGGTGTCTCCCGGGTTTCGTAGTATCTCGAAGCGTCCCGTATCTTATTTGAGATTATAAGGCGCCCGGCCCATTCTGGATATGCACGAAGGCGTCAATTCTATGTATGATCCGTCCTACCCTGAGGATAATACAGTGAAAATCGCATATCCAAAGGTCTCTATTCTCCCGTATTTGTCTCAGGGGATTCGGTCGTCGGAGCGCTCCCTTGGAAATCCATTGGATCTATGCGACTGTCCGCGAATCGAACTCGGGTACAATAGGTAGAATCCGCTCGGTCATTCGCACTATGTCCAATCATCCACCCGTCAACCAAGTTCTCCTCGGCGACTGCATCGAAATGATGAACTCGCTTCCCGAGAAATGCGCCGATCTCATCTTCGCCGATCCGCCGTATAACATGCAGCTCAGCAATGCTTTGTGGCGCCCGAACATGACGAAGGTGGACGCCGTGGACGATCATTGGGACAAGTTCGCCTCCTTTGAAGCGTACGATAAATTCACGCGCGAATGGCTCATCGCCGCCCGCCGCGTGCTCTCCGACACCGGGACGCTCTGGGTGATCGGCAGCTATCACAATATCTACCGTGTCGGCGCGATTTTGATGGACCTGGGGTTTTGGACTCTGAACGACGTCGTATGGGTGAAGAAGAACCCGATGCCGCAGATGAAGGGCGTGCGTTTCTGCAACGCCCACGAGACCCTGCTTTGGGTGAAGAAGTCCCAAACGCAGACGAAATATACGTTCCACTATCGTGAATTTAAAGCCGGCAACGAAGACAAGCAGATGCGCTCGGACTGGCATTTCCCGATCTGCGGCCGCGGCGAGCGGCTCTTAGTCAACGGCGTCAAAGCACACACCACACAAAAGCCCGAGTCCCTGCTGCACCGTGTGATCGCGAGCACGACTAATCCCGGCGATATTGTGCTCGATCCCTTCTGCGGCACCGGCACCACCGCCGCCGTCGCCAAGCGTCTCGGCCGGCGCTACATCACGATCGACCGCGAGGAAGCCTACGTTCACCTCGCGAAAGAGCGCTTAGAATCCGTCATTCCCACGCTCGAAGAGCCCCGCGCCGAAGTCTTCGTGGACGCGCCCAAACCCCGGATCCCCTTCGTCAGTCTCGTCGAAAGCGGTCTCCTCGCGGTCGGCTCCCGCCTGCGCTTCGGCAACACCGACATCTACGCCAGCGTCCACGCCGACGGCGCCATCTCCGCCGGCGGCTACTGCGGCTCGATCCATAAAGTGGGGGCTTTGCTGCTGGGGCTGCCGAACTCCAATGGCTGGAAGCTGTGGCACTTCACGGACCCGGAGACGGGCGAAGAGAAGCTGATCGACGCGCTGCGGCCGGCGGCGGTGGTGAAGAAGTAGGATCCCCATCCCCTCAACTCGCTAGGGCTCGTTTGTCCCCTTTCCCGGCTAAAGGCCCTTCGGTCGGGAAAGGGGATGCTGATAACTTGGGACGACATAGATCTTGTCGTGTGGCTGAAAGAAAATTGGCTCGTCACTGTGATAAAGTGACGAGCCAATTTTTATTTGTCTTCGTAGTCTGCAAATAACTCGTGCGGCTTGAGTTACGAACGCCCCCTTTCCCGCCCGAAGGGCCTTTAGCCGGGAAAGGGGGAGGCCGAAGTTTACTTCGGCGGGGGGATGGGGCGACCAACCTTCAGCAGCACGCATCCGTGCGCCGGAACTTCCACGCTGTAGCTGTCACCGAACGATCCCAGGTCCTTGTGCAGCCACAAGTCGCGCACGGGCTGCTTGCCCTTGACGCCGATGTCTGACCATTTGACCGTGATCGTCTCGTTGTCGTCGCTGCCGTTGACGAGGCCCACGGCGTGCGTTCCGTCGAAGAGGGGGCGCGCCCAGACATCCTTGTCATCGGCCGTGGTGATGCGGGCGGCGGGTTTGCCCAGCGGATCTTGATTGATGTCGAGCGCTTCGTCGTTGGACAGCAGCGCCAAGGTGAATGGGTCGAGGCGGGTCATGTCGCAGCCGATCAAGAGCGGCGAGGACAGAAGACACCACATCGACATGTGCAGGATCTGCTCGTTGGGCTTGAGGTGGGTCGGGTGGGTGTTGCCAAAGCCGACGATGCCGACCATCAGCATGTCCGGGTCGTTCCAGTGGCCCGGGCCGGCGTTGACTTCATGGCCCGCTTGGTGGGTGTAGATGTCGTGCAGGCTTCCCCAGTTATCCTGAATGTCGCCGGTGGTGCGCCAGGCATTGCCGCCGACCTCCGCGCCCCATGTCCAGACATCCCCCATGCCGTACTGGCAGAGCGAGAAGACGATATCGCGGTTTTCCTTCGCCAGAGCCGCGCTCATCACGTTGTAGGGCTTTTTCAGAGCCGGCAGCGAGTGGTCGCCCTTGACGACGGCCTCATAGGAGCACCAGTCGTACTTGAGGTAGTCGACACCCCAGGCGGCGTAAGAATCGGCGTCCTGCTGCTCGTGATCGAGGCTCGCGATGAAGCCGCCACAGGTCCAGCCTCCTGGCGACGAATAGATCCCGAAGCGCAGGCCCAGGCCATGGATATAGTCGCCGAGCGCTTTCATGTCCGGGAACTTGGCGTTGGTCTGGATCTTGCCGTCGGCGCCGCGATCCCCTTCCCAGGCGTCGTCGATGTTGATATAGCCGTAGCCATGGCCGGCGAGGCCGCTCTGGATCAGTTGCTCGGCGGACGCCTTGACTTTTTCCTCGGTGACGCTTGTTCCCCAGACATTCCAGGAGTTCCACCCCATCGGCGGGGTCCGCGCCACCATTTTCTCTCCCACGACGATCGACAGCGGGCGGCTGGCAGAGCCCTTCGCGCCGCGCACGGTGAGCGTGACGTTCGTGGTCCCAGCCGTCGCGACGGCGCCCTTGATGATGCCCGTATTGGGGTCGAGCGTGAGGCCGGCGGGCAGGTTCTTGGCGCTGAACGTCAGCGGGCCATCGCCGGTGGCGGGAATGCGAAACAGAAACGGATGGCCGGGCGATACGCCGGTGATGCGCGGACCATGGATCGCTGGCTTGGGATCAGGCGCCGGCGTCACAAGACGCGGCGGGCTGACGGGGAGCACTAACGCCTCCAGTTTGGACGCCGCGCCGTTGGCCATCGTCACTTCCGCGCCTGCCCAGTCGGCATGGTCGTATGTATTGCCGTCGCCGCCGTCGCCCACCTTCAGGGTCAGCGACTGCGCTTTGGTGAGATCGACTGAAATCAGCTGCGGCGCATCGCCGACGTGCATAACGGGCGTTTGGGCCACGGTCTTGCCGTCTACGATGACCTGGAATGTGATCGAACCTTCGCGGCCCTTCGCCTCATCGTCCAGGCCAACGACCGCGCTGAAACGCGTGGCGTCGCCGTGAAGCTGCACGCGAAACAAGCTGGCGGCGTGTGTTCCTATGCCATGCGGAAAGACGGTTCCGCTCAGTGTCAGCGGGTTATTGTCAATGGACTTGCCAGCGTGTGGTTCGCCATAGCCCAGCTGCATCTGGCTCAGGTCCAGCGTTTCCAGCCAGATCGCGTTTGCCGGCGGTGTCGCGGCGGCCAATTCGGCAGCCGTCTGCGCATGGGAGCAGGAGATTGAGGCGAGCAGGACCGGCAGGGCGATCGCGACGCGAATTGCGTTATTTTGCCGTTGTGCTCGGCGCCGCCGCGGCTGGATCTGTGATGATGGCGTATTTGGAATGGTCATGGAGTGTCTGGCCTTCTTCGGGTTAAGTCATTTGTCTTTCCTCATTAATATAGAGAATTTTTGTCGTTTCGTCCATGTGTTTCCCGGCTGAAAACTTGCGAATCTCTGCTATGATGAAAAATAATGAGAGAAGAACGCAAAAAACATCCCAACGATTTTGTGCACACGCATTCGCCGGTCGTGGAGCGTCTGCATGTCGGGCGCGCCTGGTATCCGCCGGAGTTCCGGGTTTGGAGGGAGCATGGGACGAACGACTGGCTGCTGTTGGTCGCGTTTGCGGGCATTGGCCGATTTGACACGACGAGCGGTTCCGTGATGATCGAAGCGCACGACTTAGTACTCGTGCGTCCTGGCGTCCCGCATGATTACACCACGGAAGAAGGGGACAAGGACTGGGACCAGTTCTGGATTCACTTCCATCCACGCCTGGAATGGCTGCCCTGGATGGCGTGGCCGGAAGCTGTTCCGGGCATATTGAAACTGCATCTCGACGAGCCGATTGTGCGTGAAAAGATCGTGGGATATCTGCTGGAGACCCAGCGCTTGGCGAGCGGCGGCCTGCGCCAGCGCGACGCCTTCGCCATGAACGCCTTGGAATCGGCGCTGCTCTGGTGCGACACGCAGAACGCACAGGCAGGCCGAGCGCGCCTGGACGGCCGCGTGCTCGCCGTGATGGATTTCATCTCCCAGCGTCTCGCGCAGCCCATTCGCCCCGAGGATCTCGCACGGGTGGGCGGCCTTTCAGCGTCCCGCATGGCGCATCTATTCCGCGCCCAAATCGGCGTGCCCCCCGCACGATTTCTCGACCAGCAGCGCCTGGCCTACGCGAAAGGCGCGCTCGGCCGCAACGGTCAGCCAGTCGCCGTCCTCGCGACCGAGCTAGGGATGGACCCGCCGTACTTCTCACACTGGTTCAAACGCCATACTGGGGTAAGCCCAAGGGATTATCGGGGGCGGGAATAGGTCTCTCGTAGGGAACAGGTCCCTACGCCGTCGGCGCTAATGTATTTTGCCGAATTATCTGCGTAATGCACCTATGAAGAAGCTGGCGAATGAATTCGCGGCTAAAAGTACG
>NZ_JBDSQY010000214.1:0-11706 GCF_039929585.1 Capsulimonas sp. | reverse complement strand
CGATGAACGTACTTTGAGCCGCGAATTCATTCGCCGGTCTCTGACGAGAAAACGCGAGAATCAAGTTAACCGCGAGAATCAAGTTAACATGGTACTAGCCTGAATGCTTGTTCCCGGAATTCGGTCATTTGGCGGAAAGAGATTTGTCGGCCAGGGCGTCGGCTTTCTTGTAGATTTGGGTCGGAATTAGGATCTGCGCCGGCGTCTGGTCACCCGCCATGTACTTTACGATTGTCTGTACGGTTTTCCTGCCGATCTCCTCGGGAAACTGTACGGGATCGGCGTAAATTTTTCCGTCTTTGATGGCCTGCTTGCCCTCCGGCTGTCCGTCAAACCCGACGACTTTCACTTGACCGGCTTTGTTCGATTTTTCCAGCGCCGCCACCGCGCCCAGTGCCGAAGGATCGTTGATCGCAAAAATCCCGTTGATGTCCGAGTGCGCCTGCATGATGTCCTCGGTCGCCTTGAACGATTTGTCTTTCTCGCCGCCGCCAGGCAGCTTGATCACAATCTCGATCTTCCCAGGGCCTTTGGCGTTGTTTCGATTGATGACTTCCTCGAAACCCTGGGTTCGAAGCATGACGGATTCGGTGACGGGATTATCCAGAATAGCGACCTTGCCTTTGCCGCCCAGGGCCTCCACCATGGCCTCGCCGGCAAGGCGGCCGCCGGCGAGGTTATCAGTGGCGATATGCGAGACGACTTTGGCGGTCTTCGAGAGCGAAGCGATATCGGCTGTGAAGACGGGGATGCCCGCCTTGTTGGCGGCTTCGATGGCCGTGCCGATGGATCGGGAGTCCGCGGGATTGAGAATGATGGCGGAGACCTTCTGAGCAATGAAGTTATTCACTTGATCATTCTGCTTCGCGGGATCATAGTCGGCGGAGGTGATAACGACCTGCATGTTATTCGCGGCCGCTTCTTTTTGGATCGCCTGCCCCATGTCGTTGAAGAACGGGTTTGTCGACGTCAGCAGCGAAACTCCGATCGTGCTCTTGGCTTGGCCCGAAGATGGGGCGGGGCCGGCGCCCTGGTCGGTGTGGTTACTGCCGCACCCGGCGATCAAAAGCGACAGCGCGATTGAGGCCGCGGGGATCAGTGAATGGAGGGGACGAAGTTTCATGAAATTGTTTCCTTCTGTTTGCCAATTGCGTCGGGTTCGGGGAACGCCGGCGGAACGATTGCCGTCTTGCGGTCGCTGCGTGGGCGAAGCCATCGCCAGTCACGATGCTTGAGCATATCCAGCAGGACAGCGGCGAGAATGACGACGCCCAGCACAACGCGCTGTGTGTAGCTCTGGACTCCCGTGAGGTTCATGCCATTTTGAATCACGGCAATAATAAACGCTCCGATCAATGTGCCGAAGATCTTGCCCTGCCCGCCGCTGAGACTAGCGCCGCCCACCACGACCGCCGCGATCACGTACAGTTCATAGGAGACGCCATACGTCGGCGCGCCGCTTTTGAGCTGAGACGCGAGCACCAGGCCGCCCAGACCGGCCATCGCTCCCGAAAGCGTGTAGACCAGAAGGATGATCGGCGTTACCCGCACGCCGGAGAGCCGCGCCGCTTCAGGATTACCTCCGACCGCGTAAATATACCGGCCCAGCTTGGCGCGGGTCATGAGAAAATGGGCAGCCAGATAGATCACGGCCATCATCATGACAGCGTAGGGGATCCCAAGAAATCCCGTTCCCCGCCCCAGCTGCGTGAAGGCGTCGGGAACGCTGTAAATCGATGCGCCTTTGGACAGAATAAACGCGATCCCGCTGGCGATCTGCATCACCCCCAATGTCGCGATAAACGGCGGCAGTCGGAACGCCGTAATCGTGACGCCGGAAAACAGGCCGATACCGGCGCAGAGCAAGACCGCCGCAGCGCCCGCCGACACCATCGACGCATCCGTCGCCCCTGCCCCGCCATGGCTGCGGATAAGAGAAGTCGAAACGACGGCCGCCAGCGCCACGAGGCTGCCGACGGAAAGATCGATGCCGCCGGTGATGATCACCAGCGTCATCCCCACCGCGATGACGGCCACCACGACCGTCTGGTTCGCAATGTTGAGCAAATTTTCACTTTGCAGGAACAGCGGCCAGCGGTAACTCTTTCCGTAATACAGGCGCGTGGCGGAAAAACGGGGGTACTTCTTCGGAATGTCTTGGAGCACCGTCCATGAAGCGCAGGCGGATGTGGTGGCGACAGCGCCCAGGCGCACACCGGTCTTTTCCGCATCCACCAACGCGCGGCGGACTATGCCGGGATCGCCAAGAACGGGCCCGACAACGGTGTAACCAGAGTTCTTCAACCGCCGCGCGGCGCCGGCGGCGAAGAGCCGATCGCTGTCGCTGGCGCTTCCCACCACCATCACGGCGTCGCTCTTCGGCAATGTCCCGCCGATCTGCGACGCGACCAGTTGCGCGGCGGCGTCGCCTTCGGGCTGACGCACTTGCAGGGTCGCCCAGGAATAGTACACGCACAGCAGCAGCAGCACGACCGCCATCCCGTAACTCGACAAAAAGGTCTTCCCAATATCACGAAAAGTCGAGCCACTCAAGGCGGGACGAGTCATTTCCAAACCTCCACAAAACTACCTCGTTCCTACAGCTGGAAGGCTGTAGGCTAGGCTGGGGCGAAGTCAGCTGAAGCAGAGTCTTGGGTCACGTAATCGCCTTATTAATCTTCAACCTGCTTCAGCTGGTTTTGCCTCAGCGTAGCCCACAAACTTCCATTTGTGGGGCGTTTAACAATGATCAATCACGCCCATCTCTGGGTCACGCGGACACGGCGACATCGATGTGCGCTACCGTAAATCCCAAAATCTGTTCCTGTGTTGCGTGGGCCACATCTTCGATCTCGCCGGCGATCCGGCCTTCATGCATCACGAGGATACGGTCGCTCATCCCCAGCACTTCGGGCAGTTCGGACGAGATCATCAAGATCGACTTGCCCTGCGCGGCGAGCTCATTGATCAGCAGGTAAATCTCGTACTTCGCGCCCACATCGATGCCGCGCGTCGGTTCGTCAATAATAATGATATCCGCGTTCGACTGGAGCCATTTGGCGAGAACAACTTTTTGCTGATTGCCGCCGGAGAGATTTCGCGCCGGCTGCTCCTGATGCGAGACTTTGATGCGCAGGCTCTCGATGTACTGAGCGAAGGCGTGTTTTTCCTCGCCCCGCCGCACCAAACCCCAGCGGGAAAAGGCATTGAGGTTGGGCAGCCCGAAGTTCTCCCGAATCGAGAGCCCCAGGACCAGCCCCTGCGCCTTGCGGTCCTCCGTCAGCAGACAGATCCGCTCACGGATCGCGTCGGCCGGCGAGCGCAGAGCCAGCGGTCGTCCATCGAGGCGGATTTCGCCGGCGTCCCGTCTATCGGCGCCAAACAAAAGACGCGCCGTTTCCGTGCGCCCAGAGCCCACAAGCCCCGTTACGCCGAGAACTTCTCCGCGCCGTAAATCGAAGCTCACACCACGCACCGCCGCGCCGCGCCTCAATCCCCGCACTTCCAGGCGCGCCGGACCGATCTTCGGTTCGCGTTTTGGAAACTCATTTTCCAGCTTACGCCCCACCATCAGCTCAATCACACGCTGGCGCGTCAGCTGCGAAGTCGGCTCGGTGGTGATGTATTCACCGTCACGCATCACGGTGATGCGGTCGCACAGACGAAATATCTCGTCCAGGCGATGGCTGACATAGATAATCCCAAGTCCCTGCGCGCGCAAGTCTTCAATGATCGCAAATAGTTTTTCGACTTCGTTCTGGCTCAGCGCCGCCGTCGGCTCATCCATGACCAGGATCCGCGCATTACGCGCGAGGGCCTTGGCGATCTCGACAACTTGCTGCTGCGCCACCGAAAGATCGCGGCAGAGCGTGGCGGGAGGGATTCGGGTTTCGAGGCGCTCGAATAGCTCCAAAGCCCGGCGCTGCTCGTCCGCGATCGATAACAGCGCGCCGCGCCCCGGTTCCTGCCCTAAAAAGATGTTCTCGCGCGCCGAGAGCGTGGGGACGAGGTTAAACTCCTGGTAGATCACCGCGATCCCATGCGCTTGTGAATCCAGCGGGTTCTTGATGGTGATGGGAGCGCCGTCAATCGCGATGCTTCCCCCGTCCGGGCGGTGCGCGCCCGAGAGGATCTTGATGAGCGTGCTTTTCCCGGCGCCGTTTTCCCCCATCAGCGCGTGAACTTCCCCCGCGCGCACCTCCAGATGTCCGTGCTTGATGGCGCGGACGCCGGGAAACGATTTCTCGATATCCGTCATCAAGAGCAAAGGCGCGGAGGCGACATTCACGGGATGCCCCATCGCGTTACGATCCCGCTTTCTTTGAGAAAGCAATAGCCCCGTCGTTTTTCTTCCATGCGGAGTTCAGATGGAACACGGAAAGCGAGGGAATGGTGATTCCAGCGCCGTCCGCCTTCAGCGACAGACCACTCTCATCCGGAAGGAAGCATTTGGAAATCGATAGCTCGCCGTGATTGGCGAAAACCTCAATCGACGTGCGGTCCACCAGGATTTCCACGGTCTTGAGCTGCCCGGAGATCGGCTTTGGGTCCGTCCCGCAGGCGACTGTTTGGCGCGTGAGCGTCACCGGGACGCCGCGAATGTGAAATCTCAGGGTCGCGCCCTCGGGAATATCGACATCCATCTTGATGTGGAACAGATCGCCGGTCTCCTTGAGATCCCATGTCTCCCCGGCTGCCAGAGTGCGGTCCGCCCACTGATCCTCATGCTTGTGCAGGCTGGCGATTTGCTGGATCGGTTCGCGATGAAGACGCGGGCCATCCGGGGTGGTATGCAGCGTCAGCTCGCACGGAAACGTGACTTGCTGGTTGAACGGCATATCGGGATAAACGCCGTCGCGCATCCACGCGGCTTGGATCCTGCGACCATCGCCCGTGTCGGTATTGCCCCAGCTTTGTGTTGCGTAGAAGTTCGGCCCGGCGTCGGAATCAAACTGCGGCGTTTCTTCCTTGAACTCAGAGCCGTCGAAACTGCCGACGGAATACTTGCCGTTTCCGCGGATCAGCACCCATTTCATGTGGGCCTGGTCGTCGTCCAGGGGCAGCTGAAAGAAGTCGGGGCATTCGTAGCTGTTGGGAATCGGATGCTTCTCGTCTTTCCATTCGAGAAGGTTATGGGAGGTGAAGATATGATACTGGCCATCGCCGTACATCATCATCACCCAGCGCTGCGTGGGCTTGTGCCAAAAGACCATCGGATCGCGCTCGGGATAAACTAGGATCGGGTTGTGCGCGTAGAACTTCCACGTGCGGCCATGGTCCAAGCTATAGGTAATGCCGTGGCTGCGATTGTCGTTGCGCGACCAGAACGCCACCATCGGCGGCGTGCTCTTGTCCAGAGATAACCCCGAAGTGTTCTCGTAATCGATCACGCAATTTCCAGATTGAACGGCGGAATCCAGCTCTTCTTCCCAGAACGCAGGCTCCAGCTCGGTCCAATGCACCAGATCGCGACTGATCGCGTGGATCCAGCACTTATTCCAGCGCTGCGCGAAGAGATGGTATTCGCCGTCGTAATACACCAGACCGTTGAGATCGTTGAGCCACCCTTCCTGACGCATGCCTGGGTTCAGTCGATCGACGGTCCATTGACGCGCGGTGAAGTGGAATTGCGGGCGATATGTCTCCTGATAGAGAGGCTGCGAGACGACCGGAAGCCGATCAGGTTGATTGGTCTGTAAAATATGATCCACGTTGATATGCCCCCAGTCTCCTTTTGCCTCATCGACAATTTGTATGTGAGCGGACTTGCCCAAGAACGGGCGCACGTCCCAGCTTACCGGACGCAGCGTATCGGAGTTGTATCCCGTGGCTCTGCGTACAGTCTTGCCGTCCACAATCAAGTTCATACAGGCGTGATGCTCGTAATCCCCGCCGCCGACGCCAAACGAAATAAACTGGCGGGCGATGGTGAAGGCGGGCGACGTCAGAGTCCCCATCGGTTTATCTCCGTCTAATTCGCTGCTGGCGGATCCGCTGCCGTGATTGCCCCGAATGTCCAGCTGCCCCACGCGAACGCCCAGCGCCGGACCGGAACCGAACGCAGTCCCTCGCGCTACCCATCCGTCCCAGCCGGCGTTTTCAAACTCGGCGACCACAATATCGGAGTTCGCAGCACCGGCGACAACGGCGGCAGAGGGTCGAGGCGCACAGGCGGTATACGTCGTGCAGACGGCCGCGCCGAGCACCGCCGAGAGAAGCCCGCGCTGGGTAAGGCGACGAGAAGTACGGTTCATAATTAAGTCCAGATAACGATAAAGACGCCTCCACGCTTGAATAACGAAGCGTGGAGGCGGGATGCAGTCATTTTAGCACAACCGGTTTTGCTTGTCAAGAAAACTTTGTTCCGCTTTCTTGCCGCGCAGATGCGAAACTACATCGGGCTGAATGTCGCCGCGAACTGCGGGTAGTTGGTGTTCCCAGAGAACTCGGTGCCGGCGGCGTTTCCGTAGCGATTGGGCTGATCCGTCGGCGAGCCGGCGGGGTTATTTCCAGGCGATACTTTCGCTGCCTTCAGCCACTTCACATGGCCGTCGCAGAGGAGGAAGTTAGAGGCGTCGGTATGACGCCCCGCCGTACCGTCCGTCTGATTGTTGTTGTTGTTCCCATCAAGCTTTCCGGTAGCGAGCCGCATCAGCGGTTCCGAGACGCCAGGATTAATACCCAGGTTCTGGTCTCCCTGAGTGACGCATGAAGCGCGTGTGGCTCCTACGGATAAGCCTTCATCAATCAACGCGACATCCGCCACGCTGCCGTTAACCTCCGTCAGCATCACTGTAGCCGCAGGAGCATTGAGTGCAGCGAGCTGTCCCTTGATATTGGCGTAGGAGTTGACGATGTGCGTATTGAGAGCATACGACACTTTATACATCGGCGGCGTCGCGTTTGGCTGGTTTGGCGTGGAGTCGTCAGGGCAGGCGTAGACTCCCGTGGATTTGACATACGGATAGATCGGCCCACCCCATCCGATTCCGAAATGGTCATTGGGGGTGAACGTACTGTTCACGGCGCCAACCGGAAACGTTTCGTCGTTATCCTGAATGTACTGGAGAAATCCCAGCCCCAGTTGCTTGAGATTAGATGCACAGCTGATCTGCCGCGCCTTCTCGCGTGCTTTGGCGAAAACAGGAAAGAGAATCGCGGCAAGAATCGCAATAATTGCGATGACAACGAGAAGCTCAATGAGAGTGAAACCAAGAATATTCTTCGATCGAGTGACTGACATGAATGTGAACCTCCACAAATGAACGATAACTGGCCCAAAGTTAGGGTGTGCTCATTGTAGCACAACCGGTTTTGCATGTCAATATGTTTTTCTCAAGACAATCAATCGCAGAAGACAAAAGAGAGCATGAGAAAATTGCATTGACAAACCACAGGAGCCGTTGTATACTGACTATGCTAGCATAGTCAGGCGATTTTGCTACACTGCTAGCGCATGCGTCACAATCTGAGCTACTCTTCATGCTCGAACGAATCGGTTTAATAGAGATTATTGCGACCCAGAAGGACTAGCCCCTATACCGTTTCGACGGATTGGAACGGTATAGGCGTTAAGCCTCCGGCGCAGTATAGATGTAATATCTTGTCGTATTCTCTATTATTGCAGTACAAATTTAGGAGGATCGGAATGTCGACATCCACGACGCACTTTTGCGGCGGCTTACAGCGAAAACATTTCAGCCGGAAACGACTGAGCGGCCTTCCTCTCACCACGGCTCTTCTGTTACTCACGGGGGCGATGTGCTCGGCGCACGCGCCGTTTACCGGAACGCCGATTGCGGTTCCAGGCACGATCATCGCCGTCAATTACGACACGGGCGGCCAGGGAGACGCATACAACATTCAGCAGCCGGCCGCGAGCGGCATGTATCGCGCCGACGACGCTAACGGGCCAGTCCCGATCAACTCGATCAATCAGTATGGAACCGCGACTGGAACGATCATCGGCGGGAACGGATACGTGGTTGGCAACCACGTCGTGCAAGGCGACTGGCTGGCTTACACGGTCAATGTCGCGAGCACAGGTTACTATGACATTCAGGTTAACGCCGCGCCTGCACAGGCGGGCCGGCAGATGGACTTCCTGCTCGACAACACTGATGTCACCCCGGGCAATCTCACCCTCGCGCAGACAAGCAGCTGGGGCAACTTCGGCGTCGCCACCTACCAGTCCGCCTATCTGACCGCAGGCGTCCACACGCTAAAGGCGCGCATCGCCGATATCAACGCGGTCTTTGTCATCAACACTTACACCATCAGCCCACATGTTGTCCACACCTACTATGTCAGCAGCAGCACGGGCGGCGACGGCAACCCCGGGACGCAGGCGTCTCCGTTCGCGACCATCGCGAAGGCGGTCAGCATGACGCTGACAGCCGGCGACTCAGTCCTCTTCAAGCGGGGCGATACCTGGCGCGAGGTTTTGAACCCGCTCTGCAGCGGCGCTCCCAATAACCCAATCACCTTCGCGGACTATGGCGGCGGCGCCAAGCCGAAGTTCTGGGGCAGCAACCAGATCGCCGTCAATGATGGGCAGTGGGTAAGCCAGGGCGGCAACGTCTACACTCATTCCTACTCCCAGCAGGTGAACTCAGTACTTGCAAACCAATCGTTTCTGATCGATATCTTCAATGGCGGCACGGGGGATGGAAGCGTTGTCCGCGATCCGAGCAACACGCCAAACTGCTGGAAGTGGAGCGGCGGCGTTCTGACGATCAGCACCAGCGGCGCCAACCCGAACACTAACGGCGTCCAGTATGAAGTCTGCGTTCGCGACAACGTGATTTGCAATGGAAATCAGCTGACTTCCAGCTTCTACAGCAACCTGGTCTTCCGAAACATCGTCGTGGACGAATGCGGCTCCAACCAGAATCCGACGCTCGGCTACGGCGTTCGCATCCAAGGCGACGGTGTGAACACCGGCATCAACGTCCTGGTGGACGGCTGTGAAGTGTACCGCTACGGCCGCCATGGGTTCGCCGTCATCGACGGTTCGAACGTCACGTTCAACAGCTGCTACTGCGCCTACCCGATGCCGAACGTTCAGACCGGACAGACGGCATATGTCTCATTCGGCAATCAAGGACCGAACCTCAGCGAGACTTCGACCTATAACAACTGTATCGCCGAACATCAGGCCGACACTTGGAATGGCCGCGGCGACTTTGAATATGAAGCCTTTACCGATCACGGCAATTCACTGAAGTCCGTCACGCTGAATAATTTCCAGGCGATCGACAGCGGCGGAGACGGAACCGGCAATAACTGCACCTTCGATGGCGCCAGCGGCGCCATCATCACGGTAAACGGCGGCGTTTGCTACAATGCTCAGGTCAACACGCTTGGGCCGAACGTCACCATCAACGGCATGAACATCATGGGCCCCTACGCCAGCATGGATATTGCGGGCAGCGGCAACGTTATCCAGAACTGCCTGATCACAGGCACGAACTCCGCAGCGCCGTATAACTCCGCAGTCTGGATACGGGGCGACAATAACATCTTCCGTTTCAATACGGTGGTGACTGCGGCGAACGCCGGCAACGGCTTTACCGCCCTGTGCCTGGCTTCGCTCGGCAGCACCTACGGCACAAATGCACAGGTCTACGGCAACATCCTGCTGGCGAACCAACTGACGATCAACTCCTTCACGGGAAGCAACTCACTGAGCGCCGCAAACGTCCGCAACAACATCTACAACAGCGGCGCCACATTCCAGCTAAACTACGGCGCCGTCTGGAACCTGGCGCAGTGGCAGGCGCAGGGTTACGACACAAATTCCATCCAGGTCGCAAGCCCCACCACGGCGCTGTTTACCAATGCCGCCGCAGGCAGCTATACGCTGAAAGCGGGATCGCCGGCGATTGACTTCGTCCCGACCTCCGTTCCCCACCCCGCCACGGATATCTCCGGAAGCGGCCGCCCGAGCGGCGGCGCGGACGACGCCGGCGCTTATGAGTACGGCGGAGCCGTCGTGTCTGCTCCGGTCATCAGCAGCGCCGCGACGGCGTCCGGCACGGCGGGAGCGGCGTTCTCTTACCAAATCACCGCCAGCAACTCGCCCACAAGCTACAGCGCTTCGGGCCTGCCGGCGGGTCTTTCGGTTAACACGGGCACGGGTCTGATCTCAGGAACGCCCACGGCCTCGGGAACCTCCACGGTCACACTGGGCGCCACAAACTCTGGAGGAACCGGAAATAAGACGCTGACGATCACGATCAACCCGGCGGCTCCCACGGAATCCCCTTACGGCGGAACCGCGTGGCCCATTCCCGGCAAGATCGAGGCCGAGAATTACGACCTAGGCGGTGAGGGCGTGGCCTACCACGACAACGACGCCGGCAATACCGGCGGGGCTTACCGCAGCGACAATGTCGACATCCGCACCGTCGTCCGCGACACCGGCGGCGGCAATCAGGTCGGCTGGACCAACAGCGGGGAATACCTCAAGTACACGGTGAACGTCACCGCCGCCGGCAACTACCAGTTCCAGGCGCGAATGTCTTCGGGCGGAAGCGGCGGCACGATCCACTTCAGCGTCGATGGCGTCAATGTCACCGGAGCGATGACCGTACCGGGCGCCGGCAGCTATGACACATTCACGACGATCAGTTCCGGAACGGTGGCTCTCACCGCCGGCGCGCACGTCATCCAGCTCTATCAGGATGTCAGCAACGGTTACGACATCAACTGGATCAACGTCAAGAGCGTCGGGCCTAGCTACCGGATCAACGCCGGGGGACCGGCCGCCAGTCCGTTCACGGCGGACCAGTTCTTCACCAGCGCCGGAACCGGCCTCGTCAGCGGCGCCACGGTCTCGACGACCGGCGTGACCAACGCCGCTCCAGCCGCAGTCTACCAGACCGCCCGCTACGGCGGCGACGTCATCTACACATTCCCGAGCCTGCCGGTGGGCGCTTCGTACCACTTGCGCATGCACTTCGCCGAGACATACTGGACCGCCGCCGGGCAGCGTAAGTTCAACGTGGTGGTCAACAACACCCAGTTGATGACCAACTTCGATATCTTCGCGGACGCCGGCGCGGTCAATAAAGCGGACGTGAAGGATCTCGATACGACCGTGAACGCCAGCGGTCAGATCATCCTTCAGTTCCATGCGACTGTCGATAACGCGCAGGTCGCCGGAATTGAGGTCACGCCGAACTAAACGAGACACGATCCAAGCAAAGCAGAGGCCCGGAGATCATAATTCGATCTCCAGGCCTCTGTGTTATTCACTGATGTTATACACTTCGCCGAAAAGACAGGCGTCAGAACTCAAACGATCTTAACCGCACGCTCTCCATCGCGCGCCGTAATATTCCACGGAATTTCCTGAGTATCACCGTTTCGGGTTAAGATCAATCGATCGACCTGAAGATGCCCCTCGATCATATTGATCTCCAGAACGTCTCCCGCCAGCCGCACGGAGCCGTAACCTGTTTCGGCGGAGAAGAAGGCCTGGAATGGCGCTTCTCCCTCGGCCTTTGGCGCAAACCACAGCGTCTTTGTGACGGCGCAGTACCGGAAGCCGGACAGGGAATTGAGAATCGCGTAGCTTGCCATGGCCCTTGCATAGTAAGACCCACACTCGTACTCGTTGAAGGGATTGCGCGCGTGGCCATCATAGCGGCTGCGCACGGCTCGGACAATGGTCAGTCCTTCGGCAACAAACCCCTCCTCGAT
>NZ_JBDSQY010000213.1:0-17643 GCF_039929585.1 Capsulimonas sp. | reverse complement strand
CGGTTCGGCCGTAAGCCGCCTTGTATCCCTCATAGTCCGCATTCAGGGTCAGAGCCGGGCTGAAGGCGTACTTCAAGGAAGCGACGCCGCCCTGAACGTTGGTCGGGTTCGACCAGCTGCCAACCTTGCCCCAGTAGCCGGGAGCCGTGAACTCAGGTCCAACGTACTGGTAGCCGCCCTTGACGGTGAACGCGCCGAATGTCGCGCCGATCTGGGTGTCCATGGACGTGTTGCGCCAGCCCTTGCTCACGTTGTTGAACTTGCCGCCGCGGCCTTCGGCCGATACGGTGTAGTTCGCGTCCAGAAGCAGGCCGTTGCCGCCGAAGAACGGCAGAGCGCCATTGAAGTCAGCGCCGTAGACGGAGAGGCGATCGTATGCCTTGCCGTTGTCCACCGCAGTGCCGAAGCCGGCGGTGCCGAACTGCTCGACCGTGAAGCCGAGGACGCCGCCCTCAGGAGCGCCGAAGGTGGCGCGAACGCCAGCACCCTGGGTGAACGCCTGCGCCTTGTTGGCGGCGATCAGGCCGGAAGGACGGAACTGGCCGCCGACAGCGGCAGAGCCGCCGTAGGGCTGCGAGAACGGGATCGCGGTGTACTTGCCAGCGAACGCGTTGACCTTGGCCGGTCCCAGCTTCAGGTCAACAGATCCACCATCCGTGATGATGTTTCCGCTGTCCGTCTGGTACAGGGAGGTGTAAACGTCGCCGTCAACCTGCTTGAGGGTGTACTTGGTGTACTGCTGTCCGAAGCGGCCGATCTTGATATCAGCGCCGCCCAGAGGGCCCAGGTCGACCGGAGTCGAGAGGTAAGCTTCCCAAACAGTAGCGTACTGGTTCGCTGCGGTCAGCGTGCCAGGAGCCTGGTTGAAGCCGAAGCCACCGCCGCCGGTGCCGCCGAAGCCAATGCCGCCGGCCGCGTAGCCCGGAGTAGCGACGTTGCCGATCGCGCTCAGGTAGTTGCCGAAGTCCAGCTTGACGTTCGCGGTCGCGGTGTCGCTCAGCTTGCCCTTGATCGCGAGAACGAAGTCATGGTAGACATCGATGTTCTCGGTGATCTTCGGCTGAACGCCGCCCGTGGAGTCCAGACGGCCGTTCTTGTCACGGAAGGGCGCGTTGGTGCCATGACCCTGGTTGGTGCCTTCGACGATGAAGTTGAGGGCGCCGTTGAACTTGATGCGGCGCTGCTCTTCCTCGACAGCGGCGACACGGTCCTCAAGGGACGACAGGCGCGCCTTGATTGCGGTGACGTCCTGGCCGAGGGCCTGGAGTTCGCTCTGGAACTCGTTCACGAGCTTCTTCAGATCTTCCAGCGCAGCGGCGTTGGCCTGAAGCTTGTTCTCGACTTCGGCGCGCAGAGCGGCGAGGTCGTCCTTGGTCGCGAAGTTGTTGTCCTTGTTGAGCAGGGGGAGAAGGCGAGCGATCGCAACCGCGAACTCGTAGCGAGTCATGGCGCGCTTGCCGCCATAGGTGCCGTCGGGATAGCCGATCACGATACCCGCGTTCTGCAGGTTCTCGACGGACTGGTAAGCCCAGTGATCCGCCGGGACGTCGGCGAAGGGGCCGCTCGCGGTGGACGTTTGCGCCATGGAAATGGCGGGAACGCCCAGTACAAGCATGCTGGCGCCGGCCAGCAATGTCAGGGATTTCTTCATTCTGAACTGTCTCCTAGATGTTTTTTCTGCACATCCAAGAAATTTTCCGTCGCGTTCGTACCGACTTCACTTCACAGCGTTCGCTTATATTGCAATCCAAGCTTTTCCAAAGATACTATCGTCCGGCAAGTGGCCTTGTTACCTTGTCCAGCGTACAGTCTCTTCATGAAGCAGGTTGCGCTGCTTGCGTCCGCTCTTCCGTTCCGTCCGGTCGTTTCCGCTCTGAAAGCCTTCCCGGATGTCTATACTATCACTGCCGTTGCCGGTAGTGGGATAGCCTTGTTAGGTCTGTCGCGCTCTGTCTCGTTTTCGTTGACATCAGTTCAGACAATCGTGAAATCCATTTGTTTCAGGATTTCGCCATAATCTTCCCAACTTTTTTATTATTCACACATTTTTCTCAAAAAGTAGTCTTCCGCGAGAATAACGGCGACGTAATCGTCGTACGGCAAATGCGGCGTACGCAGGGTTTTGGGAACCAGCCGGAGCCAGCCCACAGGGCGCACTTCGCGGATAAACCGCTCACGAGCCCGCTGCGACGTACAGTATTCATCGACGACTTCGATGGGAAGATCCTTGATGGCGGCAGCCAAAGCGCGTCTTAAAGTCGCGCCTCCCGTGCCGTCACCGATGATTAAACGACTGACGGCTGGAAATTGTTCCCGAAGAATCAAAACTTCTTGAACTAATTTCAGCGTGTCCGTCACTTGCTTGCGCTTGATGGCGACCGGCGAAGGCCCCTCGACCACCGCCACGCCACATTTCGCCCGGCCCGGATCGATGGAAAGCACAGTCTCTCGCGTCACGTCTTCGGTCATCGCGGCGCCGCCGGGGACGCCCCATTCGGGGACACTACGAGACGCAGCCGCAGCGGCTGAACACTGGTTGTATCCGATTCGGCGATGGCGTCAACATGCGCCTGCGCGCCGACTGCGCGGATTTCTTTGACGACATCCACCCAACTGCTGACAACTTGACCAGCAGTCACCTCTCCCGTTTTGGGATCGATCTTCTTGATAACTCCCTCGTCGATCGCATATGGCTGTACTGTGTTGGTGAGGAAGCTTTGCAGCGCTCTCAAAATCACATCTTCATTCTGCGTCCCGTCAATAATCGTACTCTTGATAACCTGCTCCGCTCGGAAGACAACGACATTTTGATAAGGATAAAGGTATACCCGAACCTGCTCCCCAATAGCCGTATTATATTTTGCCCGAGCGATCACGGCCACACTCGGATGCTGGAAACGATCTTTGGAAATTGCATCGACGATCGTACGGACAATCTCTTCTCCCGTGCTTTTGGCGGCTTCCGGATTGTCCAGAGGCGGATTGACGACTTCAATGGCGCGATCGTTCGGACCGAGCGCAGCGCCGTCTTTTCGCGCGCGCACGCTCAAATCTTCCAGCCACGCAACGAGGTTTTTTTGAATCGCTTCCGGGGATTGCGTGGCGTCGATCGTCGTCCGTCCCAGCTCCCCGCCGCTTCGGTAAATCAAAGGCCGCGTCACCAGGGTCGCGTTCTGCTGTATCAGCGCTTCGTTCGTGACGACGAGCTTGCTGTTTTTCACGGCAAGCTTCTCGTTGTCGGTTCGGAGGGATTTGTTGCGGACCGTTAGCTTTTTCGCTTCGACTCGTACTGTGCTGAGGTCATCAACGGTCGCATTTAAGTTCGCCATGGTGGAGCGCAGACTGTCGGACGTCGAACGCAGGCGGGCATTGACGCCTGTGAGCTGCGCCTGCGCCTGTGTCAAATCCCGCTGACGCGCCGCGACCGCCGATTGGCTGGCGGCGAGCTGAGCCTGCGTTCCAGCGAGTTTAGCCTGTGTTCCGGTGAGATGCTTTTGCAGCGCTGTCAAGTTTTTTTGCGCCGCGAGCAGGGCTTGCTCAGCTTGAATCTTTCTTGTTTCCGCCTTGCGCAGATCTTCGTTCGCCTTGGTGATCTGAGCGACCGCGTCCGCCAGCGCCTGCTGGGACTTACGGATGTTGCTTTCCAGCGTAACGATATTCTTTTTCAGCTCGCGGCGATCTTGAATGGCGCGGGCATAGTCATTGTTGAGCCAAATCAACAGCAGAGTCACCAGCAGGGCGATGATGGCCCCTGACCAGAACGTATAAAGCATGGCTGTCTGGCGCGGACGTAGGCCAAATTTCGAAATACGCTTTTTGCCGACGTATGTTCCTAGGCGGTCGCCCAGCAAGGCGATGCACCCCCCAGCAACAAACAGAACGAGGGTGGTGAGAATCAATGCGATCATGAGATTTTAGTTGCGCGACGCCCGGAACATTAAAAACATACCAATAATAAAACAGAGAATATCCGGCAGGAACACTGCGAGCGCGGGCGGACATCCCCCACCCTGCGCCACGCTGCTCATTACGGTATACACAACATAATAGCCGAAGATGATCAAAATTGCGGGGGGCCACCCGGACATCTTCGAGCTTCTCTGCGGGCGCAAGCCCAGAGGCGCTCCGATCAAAGCGAACACGAAGCATGCCCCCGGCAGCGCCAGCTTGGACCACAAGCTGACTTCCGCTTTGCGAACATCCTCATTATCGCCCTGTCCGCTCTTGATTAACTCCCCCACTTTTTCATGCAGCTGAAAGAAATTATGAGTGTCCGCAAAGGTTTTGAGATCGAACCGCTCCTGGTTTTTATCCAAAATACTGCTGATTTCATAATTGTGAATGACGTCCGAGCGCCCAAACGATGGACTCTCTCCTAATTTTACAAAATCCGCCTTGTAGAGCCACCAGGACTTGCTGTCTATCCCACCCTCCGGCCTCGCGGACACGGCATGGTAAACGGATGTGACCGCGCCGTTATGGTCGTAGAAAGTAATCGTCAGCTGCCGGACCGTCTTGGTCTTGACATCGAATCCCTTATGGATATGGATCGTGACGGGGTTTCCATTGACGTCGGAATCCAGCGTGATCGGTTTATTCAAGTCATCGACTTGATGAAGCGCGACGGCGCGGAGATCGACCGAACGCTTGACAGCTTCCAGAGCAACAACGTCGTTGAGCAGAAATCCGAAGAATGTCGCAAGCAGCCCCAGAACCGCGGCGGGCGCGGCGATACGCGAGAACGGAACGCCGGCGGCGTAAAGCGCCACGGCTTCGCTTTCGCCGGACAAACGTCCATATCCCATAAGCACCGCCAGCAGCATTCCCATGGGAAACGTCAACCCCAGGACAATCGGAATGCTCAGCCCCATGATCTGAATCACGATGCGGAACGGAATGCCCTGGCTCATCAGGCGGCCGGCTTCCAGCAGCGGTCCGCCGGCGTAGTACAGCGAGGCGAAGAGCGCGATCCCGTTGAAGAGCCACGGCAGCAGGTCTTTCAAAACGAGCTTGTCAACGAGCTTCATCGCTCTGCTCCTCACCGGCGGATTGTTCTTTCGCCTCACGACGCTGCACTCTGGCCTCGATATAGCCCGCCGTGCTATCGCCAAGATAGTACTTGCGGGCGATCGGGTCGCGTGCGAGTTCTTCGGCGCTGCCAGATGTTTTGACTTCACCGTCCGAGAGAATATAAGCGCGATCGGTAATATCCAACGTCGCATTGACGTTGTGGTCGCTGATCAACACGCCAATTCCCTGCCCACGCAGTTCGGCGATGATCGTTTGCAAACCTTCGATCACGATTGGGTCGACACCTGTAAAAGGCTCATCAAGAAGGATAAAATTGGGACGCATGGCGAGAACGCGTGCGATCTCCACACGGCGTTTTTCGCCTCCGGACAGTACAAACGCCGGGGTATCACGGAGCGGAGTCAGGCTCAAGCTAGCCAGCAAATCCTCCAGGCGATCCTTTCGATCCGCGGACGACAACCCGGGCTGCATCTCCAGAACCAGCATGATGTTCTCGGCGGCGGTCAGCTTACGAAAGACGCTTGTTTCTTGCGCGAGGTAACCGACGCCTTGATGGGCGCGCTGATACATGGGGAGGCGCGTGATGTCCTTGTCGTCCAGCAGCACCCGACCGCTGTCGGGACGGACCAGGCCGACCAGCATGTAAAACGATGTCGTTTTGCCTGCGCCGTTCGGTCCAAGAAGTCCGACGATCTCGCCCGGATGGATTTCCACCGAGACCCCGTTGACGACAGGGCGCTTCTTATACGCTTTGACTAATGTTTCCGCTCGGAGAACCGGCATTAAAATGGAACTCCTGCTAAAATTGCGGCGTCAGCGTCATATGTCCGCGCTCGCCCTTGATTTGCGGATAATCGGGACCGTCGCCGATCAGGATCGTCGCGGATTCTAGTGTCGTCTTGGAGGGACCGTCGAGCGCGCCCTGCGCGTTCATCTCCACCAAGACGTTCCCGGTCAAGTCGATGCGCGCGCCTCCCGGGCGCTCGGGCTCCGGCGTGATGACAGCTCTGTCGGCAAGCGTCTTCATGGATTTCATGGCTTCGACATCTTTGTACGTGATCGACACTTGCTGGCCCGCTAGCGGCGTCGCTGTGGCGCGCTTCATGCTTTTGGTCTTTCCAGTCGCCTGCTCCACCAGAATGTCGCCCGCGTTCACGAAATACTGTGCGGACGTCATTTGCACGCCGCCGAACAGATGCAGGCCTTTAGGGGAGTATTCAAAATGTTTGTACGTCACATCAATTGGCCCGGTAGGCTTCATCGCCGGCTTTGCGAGACATGTGGATGCGACGACGATCAGGGCGCAGCAGACGCCGAAAGATTTAAAAGTGAGATTCAAGGGTGTGCCTTTGTCAAAATGTAATCACGGGTTAAGGGAGTTTGATATGCCCGCCGCCGGCGGAACTGACTGTTTTGAGCGACGTGTTCGCGGTCAAGGCGCCGCTGGGAATAATCGTCATCCCGCTCTTGCCGTTTTTGTAGTAGACGTGCCCAACCGCGACGACTTGATTTTTCTGCTGATACCAGGTCACGGAATCAGCGCGCAGGATCGTACCAGGTTCAACCAGGGATTTTACAACGACGCCGCCGGTGGCGACGATGATATTCTGAACGTTGTTGCCCTTGGCTTGAGCCGCAGCCATTGTGGCTGAGGGTGCGCCGTTCTGAAACAGAACAGCCGAAATGCCCTTCATCGTTCCACTGACGCCTTTGCTGGGCGATTCGATAACGAACTCACGCGCCCAGAGCTTCCATAAATATTTGCCCGGCCGCTTAGGGTCAGGCTGCAGCACCTGGCTGCCCTGCCCGGTAACTCCCACGCCAGATGCGGCGAGGGAAGAGCCTGAAGTGAAACAAAATAGTACGCTGGCGGCGAGTGCGCCGCAGCGCCATCGATGTGCGGCGGATAGAGTGATCATAGAGTTGTTACCGAAAATTGAACGCGAAAAGTTTAGCATATCTCAAGGACTTTCGCAATGCCGGCGCGGTTCCCGCCGAAATCCCGCCGGGCGCCCCAGTCACTATCGCGCCCATGAAGACAGACAATAGTAGCCGATAATAGTTTCATCCGAAGCAATCGCCCACGGTAGGGAGTATAATAGTTTCCAGTTACACTGTCAAACATCCGTTTAATTACGCAATTCTCAATATTAGGAGCGACTGAATGGCGCGAGCGATTATTACAGGCGGAGCTGGATTTCTGGGATCACACCTCAGCGATCGCCTGCTGGCGGAGGGTTACGAAGTCGTCGCGGTGGATAACCTGATCACCGGCAACAAGGACAATATCGAGCACCTGGCCTCCAACCCGCGCTTTCAATTTATCGAACAGGACATCATCCAGCCCTACACGGTCGATGGGCCTGTGGATCTCATCTATCACTTCGCCTCGCCGGCTAGCCCCGTGGATTATCTGGAGCTGCCGCTCGAAACGCTCCTGGTCGGTTCGGTCGGCACGCATAACACGCTGGAGCTCGCCAAAGCGAAGGGGTCTCGGTTTCTGGTCGCCTCGACCTCGGAAGTTTACGGCGACCCCACGGTCCATCCGCAGACCGAAGAGTACTGGGGCAACGTGAACCCGAATGGAACGCGCGCCGTCTACGACGAAGCCAAGCGTTACGCTGAAGCCGTCACCTTCGCTTACCGCCGTTTGTACAATTTGGACGCCAAAATCGTGCGGATCTTCAACACGTACGGACCGCGTATGCGGGTGAAGGACGGCCGCGTCGTCCCCGCATTCATTAGCCAGGCGCTGCGCGGCGAACCGCTGACCGTGTTTGGAAACGGCCAGCAGACACGCTCGTTCTGTTTCGTCTCGGACTTGATCGACGGCATCTACAAACTGTCGGTCTCCGATCAGTCCGGACCGATCAATGTCGGCAACCCGGTCGAGCGCACCATGATCCAGTTCGCGCACGAAATTTTGAAGGCGACCGGAAGCCAGAGCGAGATTACCTATCTTCCGCTGCCGACGGCGGATGATCCCAAGCAGCGAAACCCCGATATTACCAAGGCCAGAGCGCTTTTGGGCTGGGAGCCGAAAATCTCCCTGGAAGAAGGCCTGACCAGCACGATCGAGTACTTCCGCACGAAACTTGCTTAGTACGGCCCATTCGATTCGCCGACCGGTCCACCGAAGGCAATCACCGAGCCGAGATATATGAGGCGGCTGAAGGTTGCAATTACGCCAGGACAATTCGCAGCGGCAAGCACAGGTCCAGAAGATCGGACCGCACCTTATTCATGCGAACGCCATGCTCCAGTGCACCAACACGGAGCTGATTCAATTGATCGAGAAGGAGCAGCAGGAAAATCCGGCGCTGGAAGGCGCCGACACCCTGCTGGAGGCCACGGGCGGCTGCGCGTTTTGTCCTGGGGGCGGACAGTGCTCTAATTGCCCGTACAGCCGCGCCGGCCATCCTCTTGCGACCACTCGCGACGCCGGGGAATCGGCGCCGCCGGAGCAGTTCACCTTCATGATGGGGGGCACGGACGACGGCGGCGACGACGGACCGGCGAACCGCGAGATCATGCTCGCCAAGACGACCGGAAACGGCGACGGGATGAACGGGGCGTCCTCGGATTTCGACCCCATCATGCTCGCCCAGGCCCCCTCCTCGCTCCACGACCAGCTGCTCTCGCATCTGCGCGCTTCCGCGAAATCCCCAAAGGAAGCGCAGATCCTGGAGTTTCTCGTCGACAGCCTCGACGATCGCGGATATCTCCAGATCAACATGGACGAAGCCTGCGCCGTGCTGCGCGCCACGGAGCGCGAGATCGAAGCGGGCGTCTTGCAGCTGCAAGCCAGCGACCCGCCCGGCATCGGCGGGCGTAATCTTCGTGAGTGCCTGCTGCTTCAAATGCAATATCTGCGCGACGAGGACGAAGCCGAGAACCTGAACCTGCTCGCAGAGATCGTGGTGCGCGACCACTGGGAACTGCTCACCCAGCGCCGTTTTCCGCAGCTCGCCCGGCGCACCGACTCCACCACGGAGCAGATCGAACAGGCGCTGGAGTTCATTCGCCAGAAGCTCTCCCCCCACCCCGCCGCGCAGTTCCGCCAGCCCTGGGACCACCGCCCTGACAGCGGCAGCATGCCGATCCGTCCGGACGTGATCATTCTGCGCGGAGCAATGGGGTTCAAGATCGAGATCAGCGGCCTAGACAATCTCAGCCTCCACATCAACCCGCACTACAACGGCCTATACGACGAGATCCGCAGCGGCCGCAAGGCGCCCGCAAGCGTCAAGACCACGACAACGCTCACGCCCGAACACGAAAAGCACGTCGTGGCGTATGTCGAGCGCGCCAATCTTTTTATCAAGAATTTGCAGCGCCGCAAGCGCACCATCCAGCGGATCGCGATTACGCTGGTCGAGCATCAGCAGGGATTTTTGGAAACCGGCAACAAATCGTTCCTGCGTCCCCTCACGCGCACGCAGATCGCCCAGGAGCTGAGCATGCACGAGTCGACAATCAGCCGGGCGCTGCTGCACAAGTTTGTCCAGCTTCCCTCACAAGAAGTCGTCTCGTTCGATATCTTCTTTGGAACGCCGCCGACAGCAAAGGAAGCCATCGCGCAGTTGATCGCGGAGGAAAACCCGACCGCTCCGCTGAGCGATCAGGCGATTGTGGAGGAATTGACGCGCCGAGGATTGAGCGTGGCGCGGCGCACGGTGGTGAAATACCGGGACGAACTGCGCATCCCGGCGTCCTATCTGCGGAAGAAGCGGTGAGGGACCCCATCCCCCCGCCGAAGTAAACTTCGGCTTCCCCCTTTCCCTGCTAAAGGCCCTTCGGGCGGGAAAGGGGGCGTTCGTAATTACAGCCGACATAGATCTTGTCGTAGGGGTATGGAGAAACGCGCTCCGATATCTTCTCTTTCAGCACCGCGTCACCCTCGTGCGGCCCCCAATGATGAACGCCCTCTTTCCCGCCCGAAGGGCCTTTAGCAGGGAAAGAGGGACGGCGCGCTAAAGCGCGGGGAGATGGGGCTACAACGTCTCTTCCCGCGTCTCGTCCTCTTCTGTCGGCGTTCGCGGCGTTCCCAGCAGGTTTTCATAGACCTGGATGATGCGCTGGGCGACGCGCTCCGGGCGCAGTTCGCGGGCGTTGACCCGGCCTCGTTCGGACATCTGTTTTCTCAGGAGCTCGTTGGCAAGCAGAGAAAGCACGCGGTCGGCCATTTCCTTCGCATCGTCTTCCACTAAGAAACCATCATCGCCGTCATGGATCGATTCCGGGGCGCCGCCGGCGTTTACAATCACGCAGGGGGTTCCGGCGGCGAGGGCTTCGCCGATGGCGAGGCCCTGCGTCTCGGTCTTGGATGGGAAGACGAAGACTTCGGCGAGCAGATAAAGTGGGTCGAGTTTTGTGCGGCTCAGAAACCCCGTGAAGATGACGCGATCGGAAAGCCCCAGGGTGTGGGTATGGGCGCGCAGAGATTCGGCGCTCTTGCCGGAGCCGGCGAGCACAAGCACTGCGCTGGGCTCACGCTCGGCGATCCGCGCGAAGGCGTCGAGCAGCATGGGAAGGTTCTTCTCGGGCGCGAGACGGCCGACATACAAGAGGACACGCGCTTCCGGCGGCACTCCCAGGCTGCGGCGTGTTTCTTCCTCCGACGCCAGTACGTAGGGCGGCTCCGGAATGCCTGTGGGCACGACGGTGATCGGCCGCTCAACGTGATATTCCGTGAGCAGCACCCGCTTCGTCATCTCCGACGGCGCAATCACCTGGTCGCAGGAGTTATAAAACCACTGCATCCAGCGCGACAGCACGGCGCCGGTCCAGGCCTTGGGCGCGACGGGCACATAGTGCGTGTATTCGGAATAGAGTGTGTGGTTGGTGGAAACGTGCGGGATGCCGTAGCGGCGCGCGACACGCCCCGCAAGCACCCCCAGTAAAAATGGGGACTGAGAGTGCACGATGTCCAGCTTCAAGCGAGCGATGCTGGACTGGATGCTGGGCGAAATCGGGATCGGCAGCACGTAATCCGGCTCGACCATCGAATTGATCGATGGAAAGCGAAAAACGCCCTCGCGTTCGTCGGTGTAGTTCGGAAACCGGGATGTAAAGATATAAACGGAGTGGCCCGCGCGTTCAAGCTCCGCAACAAGGGTGTTGACCGAGGTGGTCACGCCATTGATGAGGGGCTGATAGCTTTCCGAAAAGACGCCTACGCGCATGGGTGTTTTGTTATTCCTCGCCGACTTTGGGACCGACCCGCGCCTGTGATTCCATAAAGGCGAGCACGCTGGAAAGTTTGAACCGGCGCTGGTTCCCCTGCGAACGCTCGTGCGGCAGTATACCACGATTAGTGTACCGACGAACAGTAGTGGGGCATACTTCCAGCATCCGCGCGGTCTCTTCCAGAGTCAGGGTTGGGTCCAAAAGCCGCGAGAGCAGTTCCTCACGCGTCTCTTCTTTACGTGGGCCACGCGCGCGGCGGTTCGCGACGGCGGCGCTTTCCCGATGCTCCGCCGGCGTCGTCGTGGCCGCCTTGACCGCGGCGACACGAGCTGCATGCTCGGCGACGATCGCCGGGGCGCCGCTCGGCCGCTCCTCCGTGTCTGTGCCGCCGCGTAAGTTCGCCAGCGTGCGCTCGGTGGCCTTGGCCTCAAGCTCGATGCGTTTATGCCAATCCTGCAAGTCCGGCAATGTTACCGTTCTCCTTTGAAAAGTTCTCTTTAATGAATAAACATGGCGTCGCCGAAGGACAGGAACCGATATTCCCGCGCAAGCGCTTCCCCGTACGCGGCGAAGATCGCCTCGCGTCCGGCGAACGCGCTCACCAGCACCAGGAGGGTGCTGCGCGGCATATGGAAATTCGTGACCAATGCGTCGACAACCTGAAAATTATAGCCCGGCGTGCAGTACAGCGACGTTTCTTTGTCCACTGCCACCACGCGCCCCGGCCCCACCGCCGCCGACTCCAGCGTCCGCGCAGAAGTCGTCCCCACGGCGATCACGCGCCCGGTGGCCCCATTGATCTTCTCCGCCTCTTCCGGCGTAATCTGTATCCGCTCCGCGTGCATCGTATGATCGGCGATATGCTCCACTTCGATGGGCCGGAACGTCCCCAGCCCCACATGCAGCGTCACCTGCGCGATCTCCACGCCCATCGTCCGCACACGGCTCAATAAATCCTGCGTAAAGTGCAGCCCCGCCGTCGGCGCGGCGGCCGAACCGCCTTCGTCCGCATATACCGTCTGGTACCGCCCGCGCTCCTCCGGCGGCAGCACGCGCGTAATATAAGGAGGGAGCGGCGCGGCGCCATGCGCCTCAATCGCCGCCTCGATATTGCCGCCATCCGCCGTCGAAAACTGCAAAATCCGCCCGCCGCGCTCATCGGTCCGTTCCCGAACCTCCGCGCTCAGCCCATCGCCAAACTCCACGACCACGCCCGGCTGCAACTTCTTCCCCGGCCGCACCAATCCGCGCCACAGCCCATCGGCGATGCGATGCGTCAGAAACGCCTCCACCCGCTCGTCCGGCTTACCCACGCGCGCCCCGAACAAACGCTGCGCCGTCACGCGCGTGTCATTGATGACGAGCACATCCCCGGGCCGGAAGTACTCCAGGAGATCGGTAAAGACCCGATGCTGGGTCGCCCCCGTCTTCCGATCCAGCACAAGCAGCCGCGAACTGTCGCGTTCGGGCAAGGGAGACTGGGCGATACGTTCCGGAGGCAGGGTGTAATCGAAGTCCGAGAGCCGAAGCGGCTCATCCAAAGCTGTTGTATTTGAAGGGTTCAAGTGAATAAGTATTGTATCGGAAGGCTGGACTCTTGTCAAGGCCTGACCGCCAAAAAGCGCCAATATCTCTCAACAAACCACCTGCCCGCAAAAACTCCCAAAGAGACAAATCCGAGACAACAAAACACAGAAAAACCCCTCATCTCACCCCACTCTCACCCCGACGCACGGACCGCCAGCCACTCCCCTCCCCCACCCTCAGGGGCGACCCGCCCCCAACATTTCCCACGCCAAGGGTTGACTTCGCCGCATCCGTTAGGTATACTATTCCTTGTAAACGCAAATGACGCGGGGTGGAGCAGTCCGGTAGCTCGTCGGGCTCATAACCCGAAGGTCGTTGGTTCAAGTCCAACCCCCGCTCCCAGGTTGCAGTTAACTAACACATTCTTAGATGTGGGACTGCTTAAAGAACGCGGTAAATCTGCATGGAACACAATCCGGCAGGTACCGCGTTCTTTTTCCGTCATATCCACGCGCTCCACAATGGCCCCCATCAGCTTCTCCCGCTCGGCTTCCGTCGCCACCTCCCATAACTCGCTGAACCGCCCCCACAACGCCTGCACCTGTTCAACGGTCGGACGGGATAGCTTGCCTTCCGCTACCTGTGCATCAAGCTGACGTTGTTCCTGAACCAACGTATCCTGCTCTGTCTCCAATTCCTGAAGGCGTCCAATCAGAGAGCGCACCCCGGCCCCGCCCCCTTCGATGGCGGTCATGACGGCGCGGTGCTTTTTCTGTACATCTCGTAAACGACGCGCTACGGCCTTCTGTTGGTCGTCTAGGCGTTCGGTAGTGGGAACCATCTTCGCGGCCTCTCTGATGATTTCTGAGGCGCGGGTGGTACTTGTGGCGGCGCGGCGTATCTCCTTCAAGACAGTCTCATGCAAGCTGGCCGCGTTCACTCGCTTGACGGGGCAGATTTTTGTTCGGCGAGTGGAGCAAAGGCATTCGTAATATCTTACGGAAGATCGTGCGCCATGGTGTCCCGCCGGGGTGAGCCGAGTACCACAAGTCACGCAGTAAACTTTCCCCCGAAGGTAATACGGTGAAGTCTCTTCATCTCGATTACGCCGTGCAGATCGTGGGCGGCTGGCTCGTATATCCTGCACAGCCGCCCACGATGGACGATCCACAATGGCCGGATGCCCCGCTTCATTCCGATGTACGCCGAAGGTTAAGACGCCGGTATAGGTTTCATTCCCAAGCATGTTCATGGTGGTGTTTAATGACCATACCCGGTCAGTCACAGCGTTCAGATAGGTTTGAACCTGCGAGTATGAACCGCTATCGCGGAACATCTCGAAGGCGCGTAGGATGAACGGCGCGCGGTCAGGATCAGGTTCAAGCCTACGAGGCGGGTTCTTCCCAATGGCGCGGCCTGCCTCATGCGCTTCAACCGTTCGGTATCCAAATGGCACATAGCCGCCGGTGAAAAACCCGTTTTCGACCATCTGCCCCTGTTTCGTCTTTGTGGCGCGTGAAATCAGTTTGGGAAAAAGACCTTCGATGAATAGCTCGGTATCCTGTTGAAGCTCTCCCGCAAAGTCATCGGAGAATGATTGCTCGGTCGTAATCACTCGGACATTGACCTTCTTTAATTCGTATTCCGCCCAAGTAAAAGCGCGGCCTCGGCCAAGTCGGGATGTATACGTGACGGCTACGGCGTCGAACATTCCGGATTGGGCGTCGGCGAGTAGCTTCTTGAAACCGGGCCGGGATAAGGAAGTTCCGGTTCGGCCTGCGTCGCTGTACGAACCGGCGAAGGTATGTCCCTCCCGCTCAATATAAACACGGGTGAGATGGTCCTGTACCTCCGTCGATGCGTATTCCTTCGATGCCTGTTCGTCACTGCTGACGCGGCTGTATGAAGCCACCCGGAGCGAACCTGTAGCCATCATCTTACGAGCCATCGTTTGCAATCCCCTTCCCTGCCGCCCTGCGCGCCCGTCGCGCCTCGTTGTACCCTTCAGCGCCGCGTCCCCAAGCCGCCCGTGATTTGCACGTCACAGAGCAATAGCGGGCCGCCGTCGCTCCAACAAATGACGATCCGCACTGCGGGCAAATATGCGGTACCGCACGGTATCGCCGAACCACAACAGTTTCAAAAATGTGTTCCATTGTTCCCCCTCCTGCAACTCTATTATAAGGGGTATTGCCGTCTTTGTCAAGTACAGATGTCTACTAACTAGCTAGAATTATTCTGGTGTTTGACATAAATAATACACTTGCATTAACTATCAACAAGTGTTTAAAAATGCGCTTGACAAACTTTTTTTAACTGTGCTATTCTTGTTAGGGGGTTATTAATAATGAAGCAGGAAAGCCAGAAAAATACAGGATCAGATGTTCGTTCGGTAAGTGTCACCTTGCCGGTAGACCTCACGAAACGTATCGACGCGGCGGCGCGTGCGTCAGATCGAAGCCGGTCATCTTTTATCCGTCAGGCGGTCGTGCTGGCGCTGGGAGGTAGCGATGGGACGAATACCACAAGTAATCACGCTGAAGCCGTCTGAGGCTTCTGTGAGCCACGATGAGGCGGTTCGTAGGGTTGGGCAGGCGACGGAAATCCTACGTCGGATCGCGGAGCGCTTGGAGGATACACCGGATCAGTGCTTTGGACATGGTACGGACGCCGCGATGAAATTCATCATCCACAAGCCGGAAAGCCCAATGGCTTGGAAGTCGGTTTTTTGGAAATTTGTTGGATAGACGGAGGTGCCGGGGTGGTGTTGAACGCACCGCCCCGGCCAAGAGAGGATGCCATTCCTTATGCAGATTGTACCCAATTTGGCGGTCGGCGTTCAACCGGAACACCGGGGCCGCGTACTTGTTTCTTATCAGACAGATGCCGTAAAACTTTGGGATTGTCCAAGTCCACGGTTTCGGCCTCTTCCTGACGGATACTTTCAGCCGGTGGCCTGTGGGATGCCACGTTGTCCGGTCTGTGGACGTAGGTTAGCGCTGAAGGCCGTAGATCAGGTTCGGCGTCGGGCCGCTCAGTCTAGCCCTGGTGAGGTCTGGCTGTCTGCGACGCTCACTGTTCGGGCAGGCCATTTCGCGATTGGCGCGGCGGCTTCGACGCTCAAACGAGCACGGGCCTTGATGGTTTCAGATTTACGACGCCCCCGCCGGGGCGGTCGGCGATGGGCCGGTCAGGTCGTCAAGGAATGGCCTTCTCTGGCGATTGAATTTTTTGAGGCGGTGCATGTACACGGACGCGACGCGAGTCGCGGCGCGGTTCACCTTCATCTGACGATGGCGGTAAGTTCTGTTGATGGCGGAAAAATCCCGCCGCTGAAGTCGATCCGACGACGGATGCACATCGCGCTCAACCGGGAGCTATCGAGGCTGTTGGGCATGTCCCCGCGTGATCGTTACCGGGGAGAAAACAGTTTGGCGTTTGTTCATCTTGCGCTCTGTCACGATGCACCGGGATGGGCCGCATATTCCGCCATCGCAAGCGGCAAGCCATGGCAGGATTGGCAACTCCCGCCCCGGTTTCGCCGCCTGACGCGATCCAAGCGGTTTAACGCACCCGTAAATTTCGCGCGGTCGTTTGACGAATATAAAATACCTGTGTTAATAGCAACTAACGCAATACAAACAAAGGAAAATGAAATGACGACGATCAAGACAGCCACGGTCCAAGATCAAGACGATATCCGCGCGGCGGCCATCGCAGACAGGGAGCGTCAGGGCGCTCCCGCACCGACGCCGACGATCCCACCCCCACCCGTACCGACGCCGCCGGAAACCGACTTAGTGAAACTTGTCGAGGCCGTCCGCGTCGCTGAGGGCGCGTTCAACAACTTAGAGCTTGAACGCTTAAACCTTCCGGCTTACCGACGCGAGGCCGCTGACGCTGGCGACACGGTGGCGATGGCTCGGCTTCAGGTTCGCGAGCGTAATATCGGCGGCGAGGTTGCTTCTGCGCAAAAATCGCTATCGGCGGCGAGATTGGCGTTATCGGAATTTGTGAAATCGAACCCCGGCATCGGTACAGCGCCGGACACCGCGCCTTTGCCGCTGGCGGTAAGTGGCGATGCTGACGATCACGAACTCGAAAAAATGAAGGTCGCTGTATCTGCCGCTGAAGCCGCGCACACGGCGCTTGTGGCTGAACGGAGCGCCCTACCTGCGCAGGCGTCGGAAGCGCTTCGTGACGGCGATGTGTCGGCTTTGACGCGTTTGGAGATGCGCCGCCAGACAATTGGCAGTGAGATCGTCGTCGCTGAAATCGTACTCTTAGCGCGACGTGAGGATTTGTACACCTGCATAGCCGAAAAAGCATCGGAGCGGCTTGGCTCAAGTGCTGGGCGGCTTGCCAATCTCGCACAAGCCGTCGCCGAAGCGACCGAAGAGCTATCCCAAGCACGAATGGATCAAGGCGAGATTGAAGCGACCGTGCATACCCACAGGGCTTGGGCAAGCCAATCCCGGTCGCGACGGCTACAGATCGAAGCGGAACGGAGTGAAGCGATTAAGAAACGCTTCGCCTTCGGCGGATAGGGGGGCATCATGCCGGACGATAACTTGCCATGGGATAGGCTACCCGGTGAAACGGATCGCGCTTGGGTCGGGTTCTGCACGTACCTGAACCTGCCACCATCCTCCAGGTCTGTCGATAAAGCATTTCAGGGGCATTCGGGGGGCATCCGGGGGGCAGGTGAACGCGCGCCAAGCCGATGGTGGGTTTGGTATTCTCAATTCCGATGGCGCAGTCGCGCGGCGGCTTGGGATAATGCTCAAGTCGTCGTAGCCAGGCGGGAAGCCAATGCGCGCCAACAACAGGGCATCGCTGATTATCAGGCGGCTGAAGCTCGACGGCTTGCTCTCCTGCGACAAATCAACGGCGGCT
>NZ_JBDSQY010000212.1:0-39775 GCF_039929585.1 Capsulimonas sp. | reverse complement strand
GAACTTCCTCATGGCGCGCATGGCCCCACCAGATGATGACATCGGCATCGGCGATGGCCTGTTCCGACAAGCCTTGCTCCGGATCGTCGATGTTTGCGGCCACGGCTTCGATCCGTCCCGCTCCGTCTTCGTTCAGAAACGCCGCGATTGCGCCGTTGATGCTTTGCGGATAAACTTCGCGCGGCGCGTGCGCCGGCGCTTCGTCCCAGACCAGCACCTTGACCGGAGTTTGCTCAGTCATAATCGTCTCCTCTGGAGAATTATTCCCCGCCGGCGCCGACGCCCGGCTCGGTCATTTTACGCGCATCCAGCAGTTCCGCCGCTTGATCGGCGGGGAGGATATTTTCGGACGTTACTAAGTCGCGTACAGTCTTCTTCTCATCCACCGCGCGCTTCGCCAGCTTCGCCGCGCTGTCGTAGCCGATGACCGGCGCCAGCGAGGTCACCATGCTCATGGACCACTCGACCAGCGATTCGGCTCGCTCTTTATTCGCCGTCAGTCCATCAATTGCCTTCGTCGTGAAAACATTGACTGAGTTCGACAGAAACGTCAGCGATTCCAGCACATTGCGCGCCATCACGGGCAGCATCACGTTCAAGTCCAAGTTGCCGTGGGTGTTCGCGATCGTCACGACGTTTGCATTGCCGATGACCTGGGCGCACACCATCATGAGCTGCTCGCAGATGACGGGATTGACCTTGCCGGGCATGATCGAGGAGCCGGGCTGCACGGGCGGCAGTGAAATCTCACCGAGGCCGCAGCGCGGTCCGGAGGAGAGCCAGCGGACATCGTTCGCCACTTTCAGCAGCGAACTCGCCACGGTGGACAGTTGGTTCGCCAGCTCCACGGCGGCGTCCTGGCTGCCCTGCGCTTCAAAATGGTTCTCCGCCTCGACAAACGGCAAGCCGAAGCGCTCCGCAAGCCGCCCCGAAACGCCCGCGCCGAAGCCTACGGGAGAGTTGATCCCCGTACCGACGGCGGTGCCGCCGATCGCAAGCTCCATGAGACGCGGCTTTACCGATTCGAGACGCGCGATGGACAATTCGACCTGACGCGCCCATCCCGAGGCTTCCTGGCCGAGACGAATGGGCGTCGCGTCCATCAAGTGTGTGCGGCCGATCTTGACGATATCATCCCACTCCGCCGCCTTCTTGCTGAGGGCCGCGTGCAGGGTCCGCAGGGCCGGGAGAAGATTGTTCTCCAGCTCCAGCGCGGCGGCCACATGGATGGCCGTCGGGATCACGTCGTTGGATGACTGGCTCTTGTTGACATGGTCATTGGGATGCACGGGCGTCTTGGAGCCGATCACGCCGCCCATAATCTCGATGGAGCGGTTCGAAAGCACTTCGTTGACGTTCATGTTCGTCGAGGTGCCCGAACCCGTCTGGTAGATATCGACGACGAAATGATCATCCCAGCGGCCTTCGATGACTTCATCGGCGGCCTGGTAGATCGCCTTCGCGATGGTCTCGTCCAGCAGACCCTCAGCCACGTTCGTCTCGGCGCAGGCGCGCTTGATCGCGCCAAGCGCCAGGATAAACGGACGGGAGAAGCGAACGCCCGAAACCGGGAAGTTGTCGACGGCGCGCGCGGTCTGAGCGCCGTAATAAGCCGTGACAGGTACGGCGAACTCACCCATGGAGTCCTTTTCGATACGTGTTTGCGTCATGAGAATTACCTTTGGGTTGGAGGATTTCGAAGCAAACGTCTAGGTCGGCGTTTCGCTGGAAAGGTGATAGGAAAGCACGGCGAGTTCCTGCAAAAACGAGACGTTTCGCACGACGACCCGCTCCGGGACTTTCAAAATAATAGGAGCAAAGTTGAGGATTACGCGCACGCCGGCGGCAATGGCGTCATTCGCCACATGCTGCGCCGCGTTTGCCGGAACGCAGAGGATCGCGATCCGCGCGCCGATCTTCGCGTTGACTTCGCCCAGCAGGGTCTCGTCCAAAACCGTCAAATCGTTCTGGCGTCGGCCGATCTTCGCCGGGTCGCGGTCGAATGCGGCGGCAATGTGGAACTTGTGCTCCTGCAAGCCGGGATAGCCGATCAGCGCGCTTCCCAGGTTACCGGCGCCGACGACGATGACGGGCTGCATTTGATCGATCTTGAGGATCCGTGCGATGCGCCCTTGAAGCTCGGAGACATTGTATCCGACGCCGGGTTTGCCGAACTCGCCGAAATAGGAAAGGTCTTTGCGGAACTGCGCGGCGTTGATGCCGGTCTGCCGCTCCACATCGGTTGAGGAAATGGTCTCCACATGGGAGGCGTCCAGATCGATCAAGTAACGGAGATACGTCGCCAACCGCTCCAATGTCGGCATCGGCACTTTCGGGCTGCTATTCAACGTAATCTTCCCTCTGATGATCGAGCTTGCCGGGATGGCTCCGCGGTCGTTTGTGAATTATCGCACAACCATTATACAAGGGCGCGGCGTGGCGCGTCAACCCCCGCCTGCTTGAGCGAAAGCCGTGTTTAGGAAGCAGGAGAATCGATCACGGAGCCGGACCACCAGGGATGCGTCAGCATCTGCTGGCGCTGCGCGCCGGTCATTAGCGCGATGTCTCCTTCCAGCAGCGTCTGGTTAGCGCGGCTGACATCGGCGATCGCCGCCAGCGATGCGCCGGAGATCGTCGAAGCGTCAGTGGAAACAGGTGTGAGCACCCGGACGGTAACGTCGGTGTAGGTGGAAGGGTCGGTAAGGCGCATCGCGGAATGGGCCGCGCGCAGGATAGCGATTGCGACCGTGTCCCGGTTGAGCGACACGCTGTCTTTCGCGGCAATTAAGATCGAGACCGTGGCGCGGCCCACGCGCGGGTCCGATTGAATATCCGTGACAGTGACCCCATGTCCCGCCAGGTCCGTGTCGGCGCGCATGCCTGCGAGCAGACGCTGATCGGCCGCCTCGCGGACATCGGAGAGTGAGCCGCGCCCCTCCCCTGCGTCGGTGGTGGTAAGCCCGTCGGAGGTGAGGACGACTGGGGGCGTGGCGATCTGCGACTGGGCGGCGTTCCCGGCGCTGTGGGAACGCGACACCAGCATCGCGACGATCACGATCGCGAGAACCACGGCAGCGGAAGAAAACGCCGTGATGCGCAGCGTTTTGAAGGGATCGCGCACCCAGCCGGCCTTTTCCTCCGCCGGCATGACCGTCGTGGCAATGGGGGGCTGTGGAGGCGGAGCAGGCGCGGGCTTGGTCCGGTCCAGCACTCGGCTCTTTTGCACCAGAAGCCGCTCAAGCTTCTGCTGATCCGCCGGGCTGTCGGGATTGATATCCAGCGCCATCCGATACCATTGGATGGCGTCGTCCAGGCAGCCTTTGTTCTCGTAGATGTCGCCAAGAAGGCTATGAGCGGCGACGCTTTGCGGGTCCATGCGCATGGCGGCCATGCATTTCTCCACGGCGTCGGGCCAGTTGCCGCGGATGCGGCACAGATTGGCCTGCGCTAGCAGGGCATAGACTTCTTGTGTCAAGCCGTCCGCCGTCGCACACGACGCCTGGCCGTCATAATCCATCGCCTGGGCCAATACTACTCTCCCATTCTTCCCATGCCCGTATGGCCGAAGCCGCCTTCATGGCGGTCGGTCGCGGGCAGCTCTTCCACGGCGCTCCACTCGATGCGCGTCACGGGCGCCGCCACCATCTGAGCGATCCGATCTCCTCGCCGCAGGATGACATCTTCTTGCCCCAAATTGATGAGAGGGACTTTGATCACGCCCCGATAATCGCTGTCCACCGTCCCTGGCGAGTTCAGCACCGTCAATCCATGGCGCACGGCGAGACCGCTGCGCGGTCGGACCTGAGCTTCATAGCCTGCCGGCAGCGCAATCCGAATACCGGTATCGACCAATAAACGCGCGCCAGGTTTAAGAATGGCGTCTTCGGTCAGCGCCGCGTACAGGTCCATACCGGCGGCTTCGGCGGTGGCGTACGACGGCAGCGGCAGATCCAATGCATCCGGCTCGCGCTGAATGCGAACGACCAGATCGCCGTTACTTGGAGGCAAGGCCATGGGGCGCCTCCGAAATATGCGCCTGCGAAATCGGCAGGATCAGCGTAAATGTCGTTCCGATCCCAGGCTCGCTCTCCACGGTCACATGGCCGTGGTGCGCTTCAGTCAGCGCCTTGACCAGCGCCAGGCCAATACCCGTGCCGCCGATCTCACGGTTGTCGCGGTTGTCGACACGATAGAAGCGCTCGAACAAGCGCGGCAGATGCTCGCGGGGAATGCCCATCCCCTCATCCGTAATACGGATGGAGACATACCCTTCGGTTCCTTCGACATGGCGGCCGATGACACGCACGGCGCCGCCGCGCGGCGAGTACTTGATCGCGTTGTTGACGAGGTTCGTCAGGATCTGATCGATCTTGTCCGGATCGGCTTCAATCGTCGGGAAGTGATCCGAGAAATCCAGACTTAAGACATGGTCCTTCGTATAAGCGCGCTGCGCCGATAACACCTTCTGGGCCAGCGTCACCACATCGACTTGTTCCCAGTACATCTGCATCGAGCGGCCCTGCTCGATACGGGAGATGTCCAGCAGATCCTTGATTAATCTCGTCAGACGGTCGCATTCCGTGTCGATGATCTCATAGAACTCCCGGCGCGTCGGTTCGTCGTAAAATCCTTCGTTATCCGCCAGCAGCGTCGAGATAAATCCCTTGATGCTGGTGAGCGGCGTGCGCAGCTCATGCGAGACGGTCGAAATAAAGGCCGTCTTCATCCGTTCGACGCCGCGAATCTCCGTGATATCGTTGAAAATCGCGACGATTCCCACGGTGGCGCCCTGCGTGTCGCGTACGGGGGCGCACTGGACTTGGTAAATACGCTCGCTCTGGTCCTCGGTCGCCGGGATACTGATTTCGTCGGCCAGTTCCGGGTTTTGCGACGACAAAGCGCGGCCCAGGAGAATACGGATCTTGTCGTTATGGATCGCCCGGTAGTAGTAAACGCCGATCAGCGGGACATCGGGCTTGATGTTGAGGATCGCGCGCGCGGACGGATTGATCTGCTGCAAGCGCCCGTTCATGCCTACCATCAGCAGCCCGGCGACCAGGCTGTCGATCGTCTGGATAAACTCCTGTTTCTCCTGAACGACTTCCCGGTAAACCTGCGCCGACGAAATCACGGCGGCTGCGTTCATCGCCATACGCTGGAGCAGGCGTACGTCTTCATCGGTGAACTTTCCCCCGCCCCGTTTATTGAAGACGTGCAGCACACCGACCACCGTCCGGTCCAGCACACGATTGTCCTCGTCGCGCTTCTCCACGACCAGCGGCACCGAAACGGCGTTTCGGACGCCGTAGCGCGACAGGTTCTCGACGATTGCGCGCGGATCGCACAGCGCATCATAGAGGATCAGCGGGACATTGTTACGAAACACCTCGCTCGAAACGCCATCTTCCGAGATCGATCGCTCCATACGAGCGAGGTCTTCCTCGGTCAATCCGAGGGCGGGACGCGTCGGGTAGAGTGTGCCCGCGACGGGATCGTGCAGTAGGAAAACGCACTTTTCCGCCTGGATCACCTTGGCGATCCGGTCCACCAGCCGCTTCAGCGTTTCCTCGAAGTCGGCGACGGGAGGCGTCGCTGCGGCGCTGGCGGCGAGCGCGGGATCGGCGGTAGCCGTCGGAGTTATGGGTTCAATCGCCATGGTTTATTTCGTGAGCATGCGGCCGCAGTTTTCGCAGATGGCGAGATCGTCGCCGCCCAGCGCCATGTTGATGGCCTGCGAGCCGAGCTGCATATGACAGCCGCCGCAGGTGCGGTCGACCACGCGGGCGATGCCGACGCCGGCGGCGCGCGCGCGGATATCGTCGTAGCGCTTCAGCAGGGTCTTGTCCTCGATCTGCTTCGCCGCCTCATTGCGCTGCGCGGTCAGCTCCGTCAATTCCCCGCCCAGGGTTCCAAAGCGCGAATGATACTGCGCGACCGTCGACTGATGATGTCCTTCGGCCTGAACCGCTTCGGCGTCGGCAAGTTCGGCGGCGGTCTTCTTCGCTTCGGCTTCTTCCATCAGCTCCAGCACGCGGCCGTCGAGGTCCGAGCGCTGGCGTCCCAGCGACTCGATTTCCTTTTCCAGGTTGGCGAGTTCTTTCACGTTGGTGATCGCGCCCTGGTACATCCGCTGCTGGTTGGTCTTCGCCTTGTTCTCGACCGAAGCAAGCTTCAGCTCGGTGTCCTTGAGATCGGCGGCGATCTTGTGATACTCCTGGTTCGATGCGTTCGCCTGGGCGCGGATCGCCGTCGCCTTGGTCCGCGCTTCGGCGCCGTTGTCCAGTCCGGCCTGCGTCTTTCGCGTTCGCTGAATTTGCGTATCGATCTGCTGCAGTGCGAGCAGCGCTTCGAGCGTCTCACGCAATAAGGGCATAAGGGTTCTCCATGCGCCACGCGGCGCTTACTTTCTTGATTCTAGCACACGGGATATGCGCTGTCAAATGAATCTCGGAGACTGCGCGCTGGAAACAAAAATAGCGTGCATCTGTTCGACGCCGAAGATGGGTTTTGCGCCTTCTGTCCACTGGATATCAGGTACAATAACACCTATGGCGAAGGGAATTCAAACACGGCATGTGTGCCGCGAGTGCGGCTACGAAACGCCGAAGTGGCTTGGCAAGTGTCCGGGGTGTGACGCCTGGGGCACGCTGGAAGAATCGGTCACGATCACTCCCTCCAAAACAGCCATCGCACGCACCAACGGCGCGGCGACGCTGGGCCTGATCACGCGTGCGCAGCCGACGCGGCTGACGGATGTTCCAAGCGTGGCTCTGGAAGGCCGTCTCTCCGCGGGCCTTACGGAGTTCGACCGCGTGCTCGGTGGCGGCATCGTTCCCGGCGCTCTGATCCTGGTGGGCGGCGATCCCGGCATCGGTAAGAGTACTCTGCTGACGCAGGCGGCGGGATTTTTGGCGAACGCCGGCGGGACCGTTCTCTATGTCTCAGGCGAAGAGTCGGCGACGCAGATCAAGCTGCGCGCCGAACGCCTCGGCGTCGCTTCCCCTAACATCTTACTGCACAACGAAGTCGATGTGACGCTGATCGCGTCCACTATCGCGTCCGAGCGCCCGTCCGTTGTCATCATCGACAGTATCCAGACGATGACGCATCCGGAAATTGACTCGGCGGCGGGCAGCGTGTCGCAGGTGCGTTCGTGCACGGCGATGCTCGCGCAGGCAGCCAAGGGGCACGGCATCCCCATTTTCCTTGTCGGGCACGTCACCAAAGAAGGCGCGCTGGCCGGGCCGCGCGTGCTGGAGCACATGGTCGATACAGTCCTGACGTTCGAAGGAGATCGGCATTACGCGTATCGTGTATTGCGCGCCGTGAAGAACCGTTTCGGATCGACGGATGAGCTGGGCCTGTTCGAAATGCGCGAGGAGGGACTGGCGCAGGTCGCCAATCCAAGCGAAATGTTTTTGTCCGAGCGCAGCGAGCGCGTCACTGGGTCATGCGTTTCTCCCATTGTGGAAGGCACGCGTCCTTTGCTGGTGGAAGTGCAGGCGCTCTGCGCGCCGTCGTATCTCGCCAGTCCGCGCCGGACGTTTTCGGGCGTCGATTCCAATCGTGTCAATCTGATCCTCGCCGTTTTGGAAAAGCGAGCAGGCTTAGCGCTCGCCAAATATGATGTCTTCGTGAACATCGCGGGTGGCGTGCGCGTGGACGAACCGTCGGCGGATCTGGCCATCGCGGTCGCCACCGCGTCGAACTTCCGTGAGATCGCCGTGAACGAGCATACGGTGGTCGCCGGGGAAGTGGGCCTCGGCGGCGAGGTGCGCGCCGTCGGCCATATGGAGCAGCGACTGCGCGAAGCCGGGCGCATGGGGTTTAAACGCGCGATCGTCTCCGCTCGTTCGCTCGCGGGCCTGTCCAGAGCGCGCCTCGGCATTGAAGTGATCGGCGTGGACAACGTGCATCAAGCAATCGATAAGGCGTTCCGGTCTTGACGCGGGGGCTTTATCTTGCGCTGCTGGTTTTGTTCGCGACTGTCGCCTTCAGTGTATCGGCTGCCGCGCAGTCCGACCAGCGTGTCGCCGTCATGCTGCTGCTGCGGCCGGCGACGCTCGACGATTGGAAGGCCGCTCCGGCGCCCAATCTGCATCGATTGCTGGAAAACGGCGCCGTCGCGCTGATGAACACGCGCGCCGCGCGTGTTTCTGGCGACCGCAGCCGCGAAAGCGTGTCGAGCGCGGTTCTCACGCTTGGCGCTGGCGCGCGTGCGGCGTGTGATCCCCTCGACAGCGCTTTCACGCCTTCCATAAATGAGGTTTCGCCCGGCGTGAAGGCCTGGGAGCTGTTCGAGCGCCGAATGGAGCAGCAATCGGCTTCGTCAGATCTGGTCGCTTTGAACTGGCCGCGTGTGCTAAACGCAAATCGCGGCGTCGGTTACCGTGTCGCGCCGGGCCGGCTCGGAAAGACCCTGAAGAGCGTCGGCGCTGTGATTTACGCGACGGACAGCCCGTATGCGCCGCTCGTCGCGACGGATGGGGATGGCGTCGTGGCGGCAATTCCCATCGATTTCTTTTTCTCCTTGGCGCCCAGAGTGAACACCGCCGTCATCATGGATGCTCCAGCCGACTGGCCCGGCGCCGACCGCCTGGTGGGAAAGGCCGCGCAGTACGCGCAGCGATACGGCGCCCGCCTCATCATTTTGTCGCCCGCCGTGGATGACCGTGAATACGCGGCGGGCTATCGATTGGCCCCGCTGGTTATCGCCGGGCCGGATATCGCGCCGGGCCTGCTCACAAGCCGGTCCACGCGCACGCCCGGTCTGATCGCGAACACGGATGTCGCCGGCTTTGTCGCGGGGTACTTTGGCGCGACCTTGACCGCCGCCGACAGTACCGCAGAGATTGACTTTAAACAGCCCAGCTACCATCACGAAGCGGACTTTGCCGTGCGCCCAGCGGCACGGGCTCTCCAGATCCTGGAACGCCTTGACCGGAAGGCGGCGATCCAGCGGCAAGGAATGAAACTGCTGCCTGTGTTCGCGGTGATGGCCGGGCTTTTGATCCTGGCTGTCACGTTGCTGCGTCTTCGGAATGTCCCTACCCCGGACATTCTTTCTCTGGTTTTGGGCGCGGCGATTGCCGCCTTTGTCGTCAGCCAGTCCGTCACGTCCTTTGTCTTTGCCGCCATCATCCTGCTTTCCACGGTGCTGTCCGGCGCGCGCGTGGTTGGCGCCTCTGTGGCGCTGCAAGGATTGTGCGCCGTGATCTGGTGCGCCGTCGTGCTGCATATGCTTGCGCCGCTCGGACTGCTGAAGTTCTCGCTGCTGGGGTATTCGATTGTCGAAGGCGCGCGTTACTATGGCGTGGGCAATGAGATGATGGGCGCGCTTATCGGCGCCGTTCTCGTGACTGCCGCAAGCGCGGAAAAGGCGGGGGCGCGAAGCGCCCTGCTGATTCTTGTTTTGGCGACGGCAGGCTTGGTGGGCGCGCCGCAGGTCGGAGCGAAAGCGGGCGGCGTGATCGTTTCGGTGGGAACGCTGCTGGTTTACTTCGGCTCGCTGCGCGGCGTCCGGTGGAATGTGGGCCGCGCGGCGATCGTTGTCGGAGCGGCTCTGATGGTCGTGCTCGCCGTCGCCCTGCTGGATTCGCATCTCAATCCGGGACGCCAATCGCATTTAGGACAGGCGGTGATGGGATTGCGGCAATCGGGCGGTAGCGAATGGGCAGACATCGTGACGCGCAAGCTTGCCGTGGAAGGCCGGCTGCTGTGGCGCAGCGCGTGGGCGCTCTTGCTCTGGGGAGCGATTGCGGGCGTATTGACATCTCGTCGCGTCGTCTTCACTTCGGCTTCTGTGCAGACACGCGCAATCTATCAGGCGGGCCTGGCGGCGATTGGGCTGTCCGTGGCGTTCAACGATGCGGGTGCTGTCGCAGGCGCGCTGTGCGCGGCGCTTCTCTGGTCGTACTGGTCGCTCAAGACGACGGGCTCGAAGGACGATCCGCGATCGTCCTTCGAGCCCGTGTCTACGTAATGACTAGCAGGATCCGTTACATGCTGCCGGACATCATGGCGCCCTTGCCGCTGTGTTCGTAGGCTGTTTTATAAGCAGCGATCTGGCTCTCGACTTCACTGGAGTCCATGACATCGTTCAGGCGAAGGTTCGCCTTCTGGGAGATCATACCGAAGCTCTCGCCGCGCTGAACCATCGCCAGTACGGCGTCGAAACTCCAGCCGGTCATCCAGGAGACTTTCGCCACGGTCGCGACCTGCGAATCCGTCAGGCCATACGTTTTCGCATGCTGAAGGTCCGAGTAGTCCCACATCGGATGGATCAAAGGTTTGTAATCGATGCCGCTCATTGAGGACATGTCGGCGGCGCGCGTTGCGGGCGCGGAGAAGGACAGGAATGCAGCCGCGACGGCTCCGGCAATACAAAGGGTTCGGATTTTCATTATCATTCTCCTCATTCGGTCTGGTCTTTTGGTAACAGGGTTGGAGTTCGGGGTCTTCGGAAGTTTATCCCTCGGAACGTCGCTCTCCACACCGGAGTTTTAACCTGAAATGCGGGGATCTAAACATCAGCGGCGCTGCGATGGGCGCGGACAGGTACAATAAAGGACAGAATGAGCAGTAAGATCGATTCATTTTTCGCTAAGAACGGCCTCCTCGCGAAAGCCCTGCCGGGATTCTCCGTTCGGCCGCAGCAGCAGACCGTCGCCACCGCCGTACTCCAGTCGATGCGCAAGCGCGGCGGCGTCTCCCTCATTGAGGCTGCGACGGGCGTCGGTAAAACCCTCTCTTACTTGATCCCCGCCGTGTCCATGGCGACACCGGAGCGTAAGGTCGTTATTTCCACTCAGACCCTCGCTCTGCAGAACCAACTTTTGGAGAAGGACATCCCATTTCTACAGTCGATCTGGCCAACGCCATTTGAAGCCGCCGTGCTCAAAGGCAGGGGCAACTATCTCTGCCTCCAAGACTATGATGTCTGCCGGGGCGAGCTTTGGACCGCCGGCGATCCGCAGTTCATTCAAATCGGCAAATGGAGTGGAACGACCGAGACCGGCGACGTGGCCGAGCTTGATTTCACGTATCCTGGCTGGATGGATATTCGGGCGAATGTCGATACCTGCAAGGGCCAGGAGTGCCGCTTCTTTGACCGCTGTTTCTACTACAATATGAAGCGCGAGGCGCAGGACGCCAGCATCCTGGTCGTCAACCATGCGCTGTTCTTCAGCGATCTCGCCGTGCGCGGACGCGGCGAGCAGAACGCGAACTTGCTGCCGGATTATCATTACGTGATCTTCGACGAAGCGCATCATCTGGAAACCGCCGCCGCCGGCGCCTTTGGGGTCGCCTTCTCGTCGTCACGTCTTCCGTCGCTCATCGATAAAGTCAAACGCGCCTCGCGTCGGCTGGATCTGGATCAGGAGCGTCTGAAGGCGCTGGAGGCGTCCAGCCTGGAGCTATTCAGCCCCTTCGCCGGAATCAACAAGCCCGATTTCAACGTGGGCGAAGCCTTGGAAGGGCCACACGCGCTGAAGAACGCGCAAACGCAAGTCGCGGGCGTGGGCGCGCTGCTGGATCGTCTGGCTTTGGAACTGCTCAAGCAGGACACCAGCGGTGATCCTGTCATGAAGGATCGGATCGATGGCCTGCGTCGCCAGTGCACTCGCGCCAAAGAAGAATTGGCGATGATCTTCCAGGGCGAAGACGAAAATTATCTGCGCTGGGGATCGCAAAATCGCGGCGGACGCCGCGGCCCGATCACAACCCTGCACTACACGCCGATCTCCGTAGCGCCGCTGCTCGGCCCCACCCTCTGGGCGCACAACCGGCGGGTCGGCGCCACGCTGATCTCGGCGACCCTCTCCACCAACGGCAGCTTTGAATATCTTCGCGAGCGCCTCGGCATTCCTCCCGAGGACACCAAGGTCACGGAAACCCTCGTCGATTCTACGTTTGATTACGCCGCCAATACGCTGGTTTACATCCCGCGCCGTCTGCCGCCGCCAAGCGAAGCGCCGGGTTACGCCTACGAAGTCGTCGAGGAGATCATCCGTCTGCTCGACGCCTCCAAAGGCGGCGCATTTTTGCTGTTCACCTCGCATCGGGCGCTTAATGTCGTGCACGAGCAGCTGCTGGGAGCGAACTTGCCCTACCCGCTGCTGCGTCAAGGGGAGATGCCGAATGCGCGCCTGGTCGAGGCGTTCAAATCCCAGGAAAACGCCGTGCTGCTCGGCGCACAGTCGTTTTGGGAGGGCGTCGATATTCCCGGCCACGGACTGCGCCTCGTCATCATCGACCGTATCCCCTTTGCCATGCCGGACAGCCCCCTGCACAAAGCGCGCGTCGATCAGATCACGGCCGAAGGGGGCGACTGGTTCAACGACTACGCCCTCCCCCAGGCTCAGCTTCGGCTCAAGCAGGGCTTCGGCCGCCTGATGCGCGGCGTCGGTGACCGGGGCGTGGTCGCCCTGCTCGACACGCGCCTCGTGACCAAGCGCTACGGTTCGGACATTATGAAGTTCCTGCCCCATTCGCCGGTGACCCGTTTCATGGAAGACGTCACGCGATTTTATACGCCGGAAACAGAGGCTCAGCCTTCGGAAAAGTTACCCTTATGAAGATCTACACCAAGACCGGCGACGCCGGTGAAACGAGCCTTTACGGCGGCCAGCGCGTCTCGAAGGACGCCCTGCGCGTCTGGGCTTATGGGACCGTCGATGAGTGCAACGCCTTTCTCGGCGCGGCGCTGCCGCTGATCGAGGACGCCCAGGTGCGCGCCGTGGTCACGCGCATTCAAGGGGAGCTCTTTGAGGTCGGCGCCGATCTCGCAACGCCTCTGGAGCGTGGCGACACGGTTCCTCGAATCCAGGACGACGCCACGGAGCGTTTGGAAGCAGAGATCGACGCCTTTGAAACGGAGCTGGAGCCGCTGCGACACTTCATTCTTCCTGGCGGATCGCCAGGCGGCGCGCAGCTGCACATCGCGCGCGCCGTCAGCCGCCGGGCAGAGAGATTGGTGACTTCGCTTGCATCCCAGGAGCCGGTCAGCGGCGAATTGCAGCGTTATCTAAACCGTCTCAGCGACCATCTTTTCGTTCTCGCTCGTCTCGCCAACCACCGGGCGGGCGCCGCCGAGCCGATTTGGGAGCGCCCAGCGCGCCCGTAACTCTTACTAAACATCGAAGGAGAGATACAATGTCCGAAATCACCGTTGGCGCCGAGGCCCCCGCTTTCAGCGCGCCCGCCGTTACTCGCGAAGGCGAAAGCACAATTTCGCTCGCCGATTACCTCGGCAAGTACGTCGTCGTTTACTTCTATCCGAAGGACGATACCCCCGGCTGCACCACCCAGGCCTGCGGCTTCCGCGACCATCGGCCCGATTACGAAGCCGTCGGCGCGGTGATCTTGGGGATCAGCCCCGATGACGCCACGTCCCACGCCAAGTTCTCGGAAAAGTTCACGCTCCCCTTCCCGCTCGTCTCCGATCCCGACCACGCTATCGCCGAGGCTTATGGCGTTTGGAAGGAAAAGACGAACTACGGCAAAACCTATATGGGCATTGAGCGCACGACATTCGTGATCGACAAAGACGGCAAGATCGCGAAGATCTACCCACGGGTCAAAGTCGATCAGCATGCCGAAAAGGTTCTGGAGTTCCTGCGGAGCTTGTAAACAGATGTGGATTTTCAGCTATTTTCGGCAGATCTATGGCGATCGCGTTGAGATTACTCCCAACGGCGTCGAATCTGTATTATTGACAGAAGAAACGATGTCGTCTGAATCGCTCCATCTGGCCTATAGCGACGATGGAGTGAAGTGGACGCCGCTCAACGACAACAAGCCCGCCTTGAACTCAATCGCCGGACAGTACATCATCCGCGATCCCTTTATTCGCAAGGGGCCGGACGGATGGTTTCATTTGGTGGCGACCGGCGGGCCGACGCGACGCGACATCGGCTACGCCCGATCCCGCGATCTGGTGACTTGGGAAGATCAGCGCTACATCCCCATCATTCGGGGCGATGAGCGGGCGCGAAGCGCCTGGGCGCCAGAGTTCTTTTACGACGAAGATCAGGAAAACTACTTCGTTTTCTGGTCGACATCTTATGGAGAACATGGCTGGGACGATAGCCGGATCTTCTGCGCCCGCACCAAAGACTTCGGGACGTTCACGCCGCCAAAAATTCTTCTCGACGCCGGGTACACGGTGATCGACGCCACCATCGTTCCCTGGAATGGGGTGTGGTATATTATCTTCAAAGATGAGCGCTTCGGCTACAAACACGGCGAGCATCGATTTATGCGCGTCGCAACTGCTCCCGCGCTCGATGGTCCTTATACCGTTGTCACCGAGGCGATTACGCCGCAGCTCACGGAAGGACCGTCGCTTTACCGTCCGTCGGAGTCCGGACCGTGGTATCTCGCCTACGACTATTGTATGGCGAACGGATATGGCGTCTCTGTGTCTGACGATCTCCTCAATTGGCGCATCTTGCCCGAGGCGGATTTCCCTGTGAACGCGCGGCACGGCAGCGTCTTTGAAATCACCGACGCCGATTTCGAGCGTCTGCAATCAACGCTGAGCGCAAAATAAAAAAAAAGCGCCCTCCCCAAAACGTTGGAGAGGGGCGCTTTTTTAATCGGTAAGCCAAAGCTTAGTGCTTCTTCGCCGCCTCGGCCTTTGCGGCCTGGACTGCTGCCCAGCGAGCCTTACGGTCCGCCGCAAGGCGGGCGGCGTTGCGGTTCTGATAGTTGTGCAGCGCATCATCATGCTTCAGCCGGGCCGCGTTTCGGTTCTGGGTGTTATGCAGTTCGTCATCATGCTTTAGCCGTGCGGCATTACGGTTCTGCGTGTTGTGCAGCTCGTCGTCATGCTTCAAGCGAGCGGCATTACGGTTTTGTGTGTTGTGCAGTTCGTCATCGTGCTTCAGCCGCGCCGCATTTCGGTTCTGGGTGTTATGCAGCGCATCGTCCCGCTTCAAGCGATCGCTGTTGGCATCGGCGTGTGCGGAAATCATCGGCGCGGCGAGCGCGAAACTGGCCAGCGCCAGCGCCACCATTTTGTTTTGATTGTTCATTACGTAACTCCTTCGTTCCCTTGAGGAATAAACCTTGATCCCGCTTGGATCTGCTGGTAAGGCGACAAGATCACCGCAAAAGTTCCCCTTCGCTTTTTTCGAGCGTTGCATGGCGCGCCAAGCGGCCCCCTCGGATCAAAACCTGAGGGGGCCGCTTGTCTGTGTATGATGGACTTGGGGACGTATTGACTACGAGCCCGCGAGGGCCTTATCGATCGCATTGGAGAGCTTCTTTTCCCCCTCCGCGCCGTCGTAACCTACAAAACCCACTGCGACCTTGCCGTCCTTGCCAATGACAAACTGTGTGGGAATGCCGGAGACTTTATAAAGCCCGGAGGCGATATTCTTGGCGCCGCGTCCCGCCGGATCGAAGTAGAACTTCATCGTCCAGTTTTTGCGCTGCTTGACCCAGGGAGTGAACGCCGACTTATCGTCCCACGAGCAGACAGGCAGGAACACGACATTCTTACCCTTGTACTTCTTGGCGAGCTTGTCCGTGGCGGGCAGGGACGCCTGGCAGGGGCCGCACCATGTCGACCAAAAGTCAAGTACGACCACTTTGCCTGAGAAGTCGGCCAAGTGGGCAGTTTTGCCCGTCACGTCCTGAACCGCGAAGTCAGGCGCCACGGCTCCGGCCGGGAGAATGGGCTGCTCCTGCGTTTCCGTCTGAGCGGGAGGCGTAAAAAGCTTAGCCGTTGTGGGTATCGTGTATTGAAATGTCGACTCGGGAAGCGGCGCGCTTTCCGTCTTGAAATCGCTGAAATCGATCTGGATCCCCGTTTCCTTGCCGCTGTTTTTGGCGAGGATCGCATAACGCACAGGCAGATTGGTCTTGCGGTCGGTGTAGAGATGGAATGTCGCCGACATCGCGCCGGTGATCGCTTGTGTGATGTGGTTGACCGCGACGCCGTTCAGTTGGCCGGGATAGGAACGGATCTGAACCGCAGTTTTTGCGTTCGGGGGCAGCTCCATGAGAAATGGATGCTTCTGGGTCAGCATCTGCGTGACCATGGGAAAACTCATCCCCACCATGGATGGAAGCACGGACATCGACGCCTGTACCGTAGTCATCAGCGTCAGTTCGAGGGTATCTCCCTTGTCGGTCTTTCGGTACTGATCGCTGACGGCGTCATAGACATAACCGCCGTCGGCCGTCGAAACCACCTTGCCGGTTTCTTTTCCATTCACTATGATGCTGCCCGCAAATTGTCCCGGTCGCTGCCAGGCGACGGTGGCTGTGGTCGGCGCCGGCGCCTCTGCGCCCAGCCCGATGAAACTGGTCTTACTGGAGAATGTGATCGCCTTCGCGGCCTTCAGCTTCGCTTCCGTCAATTTGATCAGCGCCTTGCCTTGCGTGGCGGACGCCGAAGCGGATGCGCTGACTTTCGGCGTGGAAGCCGCGAAAGCGGCGGACTGCGCTGAGGCGGCCCCGAGTGAAACAACGGACATCTGAAGGGCGGCCATCAGGAGGCCGCGCCGAGCGTTGATAGGTTGGGACGAATGAGCCATGATATGCCTCCGGTATTGAACATGTGAACAGCTGATTTATTGTGACATATGGGTAGACACGAAAAGCCCGCTCAGGTTGCGCCTGAGCGGGCTTTTGCGAAAAATATTACAGTATGTGTTTGGTAATTCGGTTTGCTGCGCCTTATTTCGTCCCGAGAGACGTCGAAGCGCGCGGGATCAGATGCGAGCGCAGGCGGACGGACTGGCCGTTTTTGTCGCCTTGCAGGGCGCGCAGCAGGAGACGTCCGGCTTCTTCGCCCATAGCTTCGATGGGTGGGCGCACGGTCGTCAGGCCGCGCGCGCAGGAGCGCGGATCGTCGTCGAAGCCGACCAGGCCGAAGTCCCGTCCGGGCGCCCAGCCCTGCTCTTCGGCGGCGTCCATAATTTGGAAACCAGTGTCGTCGTTGGGAGCAATAATTCCGCAGGGCTGCGCGCTCCGAAGCGGCCCCCACTCCTTCACGAAAAACTCAGTTGCGATTTCGTACATGCGCGAAGGCGCACTGGGCCGATCGTACGTCTCCAGGGGCGTCTCCGGGGAGTACAGGCGGAGGGTGTCTTCCGGCAGTCCGGCGTGGCGGATCGCGGCGCGCGCCCCCGCAATACGGTCCGTGATCCAGGCGTCCGCGAATGGAACCATGAAAACCAGCTTTTGATATCCCTGGCGCAGGAGATGCTGCGCGGCTTGATAGCCCGCGAAGCTGTTGTCGTAGAACACTTGCGCCAGCGGCGGCTGGACTTCGTGCCAGGAGATGTAGACTAAGGGGACATTTTCGATGTCGACGGCGCGCACGATCTCATCGGAGACGTTCGTGGCGTCGCAGAAGCCCACCACCGCAATGGCGTCGGCGCCGTCGGCGCGCACGGCGGCGATGCCGTTATGGATCGAGGCGGCGTAGTCTTCCGGCAGCCCCTGAGGGCACGTTTCCTGGTTCTCGCCGCGCCAATGGTAATAACGGGTCGCGCCGCCCGCCTCGGAAAACACCTGCTCCAGTGAACGGATCGCCAGGCACGACCAGAAGATCTCGATATCGCTGTAGCTCATCGTGTCGATGCGCGACGCAGTCACGATCCCAAGCGTCATGGAGACGGGTTTCCCAGAGAGTGACGCGGACTCCGAGAAGGCCTCGGATGTGCGTCCGGCGCGCTTTTCGGGGATGATGGCTGCGGGAGGAGGCGCATAAGCTCCATTGCCCCCTGCCGTTCCATTGGCGTCCCCGGCGCTGGGATGCGAAACGAACGTACCGCGCCGGTCGTAGGTTACAAGAACGCCATCCGCCGTCAGCTTGGCGATAGCCTGCTGCGCCGTGGACAGCGCCACGCCGTACTCGCGCGCCAGATTATGGCGGTTGGCGAGCATCGCCCCCGGCGCCAGCCGGCCGTCCTTCACTTTGCTGCGAATGTCTTCCTCGATCCGCTGGTACGCGGGAACACGCCCTTGGGGAGCTTTTTTATTCGAGGCCGCCAGTGGGTTCGCCATAATATAATACTCGAGTTCTCAAATAATCAATACAACTGTATCTGTGAATTGAGTATAACACGGGACGCCCTCATTGTCAACGACATCGAACGCAAATTGTGAATTCCCATCGAACAAAATTCCTCGTTCAAACTAAGAATAAAATTATTGCAAATACACTATTGACACGCAGAGCAAGCCATGGTATATTGATATCAGCAATATCGATACAGCAGTATCTATCCAGTGCGATGTATTCTCAGTCACAGTCGCCATCGATGTTCGAACCCACCGTCGCTCCGAGTAGGAAAGGTCTTATGCACATGAAACGAACGGGATTTACATTAATTGAACTGCTAGTAGTGATCGCAATCATTGCAATCCTTGCCGCGATCCTCTTCCCCGTTTTCGCCAAGGCGCGCGAAAAGGCCCGCCAGATCACCTGCGCCTCCAACGAGAAGCAGATCGGCCTGGCGACCATGCAGTATATTCAGGATTACGACGAGAAATTCCCAATGCTGCATTACAATGATGGGGCAGGACAGGAAGTGCGATGGTATCAGGCCGTTAGCCCGTATATCAAAAACGGCCAGGTCTACTCCTTCAACGGATACTACAGCGGCGCCGGCGGCGTGTGGCGCTGCCCGACCGCCACTGCCGATCAGCCTGGAACCTACGGCGCCCACTATGACCTGTTCCATGACGGCGCACCGTACGGAACTCCAACAACCGTGGCGATTTCCGTGATTGACGCCCCCTCGGACACAGTGATGGTCTGTGAAAAAGGCATGAATACCGGCAACGCCAGCTGGCCGCAGTTCCAGACCTGGGAAGGCATGTGGACCAACGGCGGCGGCACAGCCGCCAACAACTACACATATTCCGACCATCTCGACGCCCTGCCCGACCATGATCGCGATCTGACGCCCGATATGGCGAACAATCCGCCGTGGGATACCTGGAATCAATCGCCGATGATGCCGCGTTATCGGCACACCGAGATGAGCAATTTCCTGTTCGCCGACGGACATGTCAAAGCCATGCGCAAAGGCTCCATCAACTGGTATAAGAATATCTACGTGAAAGACGCCTATCAGTTCGGCGGGATCAATTAATCCACGTCAATTCGCAGAGATCACTTTTTGCAGCCGCGCTTTCACCGAAGGCGCGGCTGTTCGCTACATTCAAGAAATGGAATCGACAGTCAATGGGAGCGGGATTTCTCAAACGAACCGGCGCCGGCTTTGTGCTCGGCGCCGCACTGTGGGCATGCATTGGCGCCACTGCCGCTGCGGCGCCTTCTCGCGCGAAAGCAGAGGCTCAGCCGCTGATTTTGGCGCACTACATGCCATGGTATCAAAGCAAGGCTTTCAGCGGATCGTGGGGATGGCACTGGACCATGAACCACTTCAACCCGGACCGCGCGGGGGGACGCACGGAAGCCGCCTCCCAGTTTCGACCACTGGTCGGCTTATACGATTCGAACGACCCGGACCTCCTGGAATGTCAGGTCCTCTTGATGAAAGCGGCGGGCATTGACGGCGCCATTATCGACTGGTACGGACGAGATGATTATTACGATTACGCCGCAAATAACCGCAATTCTTTGAAGTTCGCCTCGGTTTTGAAGCGCGCCGGCATGAAATACACGCTCTGCTACGAATCTCAGACCGTGCCGAACGAGATCAAGGGCGGCAAGATCCGCGCGGAAGACGCCGTCCGGCATGGGCAGGATCTGATGCGGTGGACCCAGGCAAACTTTTTTTCGTCTTCGTCTTACGTCAAGCAGGGCGTCCGGCCGGTGTTTCTTACGTTCGGCGATCCCTATTACAACGACGCCCAGTGGAGCGAGATCTTGTCGGTGCTGGCGGTGAAGCCGCTGTACGTTACTGAAAACGACCGCCGCTTGCCGTCGGCGTCCGAGGGCGGGTTCGACTGGCCCGCGCCGGGCGGCGGGACCGATGGAGCGCGGAAGGAGATGGATAGTTTCTACACGCGCGCGGCTGGCTGGCCCGTCTCCATTCCCGCCGCCTATCCCCGGTTTGACGATATCTATCACGAAGCCGGCGTCGGTAACTCCTATGGTCATATCGAAGACCGAAGCGGCAAGACGTATGCTGACACCCTGGAGCGGGCGCTGAAGAGCTCGGCGTCCATAGTGCAGCTGGTCACCTGGAACGACTGGGGCGAAGGCACGCAAATCGAACCATCCGTCGAGTTCGGGTATCGGGACCTGGAGACCACGCAGCGTCTGCGCCGCAAGTATTTCAAATCCTCGTTCGCCTACATCGCGCAGGACCTGCGTCTCCCGGTGCGCTGGTATCTGCTGCGCAAGCGCTATCGCAGCGATCCGAAGGTCTATCCCAAACTCAGCGCCTTTTTCTTGCTGATGGCGTCGGGACACACGGTCCAGGCCGGGAAACTTCTGGCGCGCTACAAACTTTAGCGATCCGATCCCAAAATAGGCTTGTCTTCATCATCGCTTCATGCCGCCGCTGTAAAGTGTAGTCAACAGCAAACACGGGCGCTCCCAATATCCGCGTTTAGCCCAAGACACAATCTTTGCAGTGAAAGGCCGAAGCCATGAAAATGCTTCCATTAATGGCGTCCCTTGTGACCGCCGCCCTGGCAGTCGCCGCCGCGCCGGCGGCGCACGCCGCCGCTACTCTCGACATTTACGCCAGTCGCGCGCCGGTGGCCGCCGCTCAAGTGGCGGAGAAGTACGGCGTGAACATTGAGCTGCGCGGGGAGTTCCGCCGCCGAGTGACATTCCATGTCGGGGACGCCGATAGCCCGGGCGCGCGGCTCGATGCCGTCAATACGCTGGCGAACGCGCTCAACGCCGATTTCGTCAAAATGTATGTCGTGACGAAGTCTGACGGCGATGCTCCAGTCCAGGCGCTCGTGGATGCGACAGCGCGCGTCCCCTTTACCCAGACATCGCTCTCAGCAGCAGAAGCCGTCGCCCGGATTGCGGACGCCGATTATGCGCTGGCGCGGATCGACGGCGCGCTGGACGGATCGGTGACGCTATCGGCTTCAAAACTGACAGTCGCAAAGGCCATGAGTGAGATCGCCGCTCAGACACACACGAACTGGAAGACTGTGTATATTCTGACGCCGCGCGGCGCTCAGTCGGCCGCACCGCGTCCGGCGCCCCCATTCTGCAAATGGCGAAGATCATCTACGACGACCCGGCCCGCGATGCCCGTCAGGCCCTCGCAAGAGAGAACGCACGCAAGCAGGCCGAGCAGCAGCGGCAGCAGGCCCTTGCCGCACAGAAGCAAGCCTCTGCCCAGCAGACCGCCAGCAATCCAGTCGCAAACGGCGCAACGACAAACGGAAATACGCCCGCTGGATATGGAGCTAATCCACAGCAGTATCCCTACAACGCTTCGAATTCCTATCCCAGCGCCTACAATGCGGGCAGCGGCACGATCGTTTTCGGCGCCGCGAACACGAACGGTCCGATTTATATTGGGCCTGGCCGATAGCCGCAACAGAAATAGATTGGGTGAGAAATCACTGTCTCAAGCGAAAGTGACCGATGCTGCATAAAGATGTCTTGCCGTAGAATCGACAAAACCTTTGGATTTGTGTACAATAGATCGCAAGGATCGCTCACCAAGCATCTTTGATCGGCTTTGCGGATCAGGGCCGGTGAAACGTTTGGGGAGACATAACGCGCAGCCGCGTATCAGGAGACATCGCTCAACCATGAAGACAGTCGCACAATCGTTCTACAGCCTCGCTCTTGTCGCCGCGCTCGCCGGCGGCGCCTACGCCGCCAGTGACACTATCACGCAAAAGTCTTTCGGAACGGCCCCCGGCGGTAAGGCGGCCACTCTTTACACTCTCACGAACAAGCACGGCGTCCAGGTGCAGATCACCAACTACGGCGGAATTGTGACATCCGTTAAGACACCTGACCGGTTAGGTAAATTCAGCGACATTGCTCTCGGCTTCAGTAATGTCGACGGCTATGTGAAGAATTCTGGGCCGTACTTCGGCGCTCTGGTCGGCCGCTACGCGAACCGCATCGCCAAAGGGCGCTTCACGCTGGACGGCAAGACTTACCAGCTCGCGGTGAACAACGGCGTGAACCATCTGCACGGCGGCAAGGTCGGCTTTGACAAAAAGATCTGGGCCGCGAAGCCGATCCACCGCGCCGGCGGCGTTGGTCTTGCTCTCACGTATGTCAGCAAAGATGGCGAGGAGAACTTTCCGGGTACGCTGACCACGAAAGTCGTCTATACGCTCACCAATGACGACGCGCTGAAAATCGATTACACAGCGACGACCAACAAGACCACGATCGTCAATTTGACAAATCACTCCTACTGGAACCTCAACGGTGAGGGCAACGGAGATATCCTCGGTCAGACCATGATGATCAACGCCAATCGGTACTTGCCGATTGACAAGACATCCATCCCGCTTGGCTCGCCCGCCCCCGTTGCCGGCACTCCGTTCGACTTCCGCCGTCCCACCCGGATCGGCTCGCGGATCGATGCGAACAACCAGCAGATCAAAAACGGCGCTGGTTACGATCACAACTACGTCCTGAACCAGCCCGGTCACCAGATGATCCTGGCGGCGCGCGCCTACTCGCCGCAATCGGGCCGTGTCCTGTCGGTCTTCACGAACCAACCGGGCATTCAGCTCTACACCGGCAACTTCCTGGACGGCACGTTCAGCGGCAAAGCCGGCAAGCTGTACAAGCACCGCAACGGCTTCGCTCTGGAAACCCAGCACTACCCGGATGCTCCCAACCGTCCGAGCTACCCGACCACGAAACTGAAGCCCGGTCAAGTATATCGCTACACGACGATCTTCAAATTCTCCGCTCGTTAAATGAATACGCCCTCCGGTCCCAGTGGGACCGGAGGGCGTATTCTCAATAGATATTATTCACAACAAAAGTCTGCACGGTATTTGTAGGAAACCACGATCGGAACTTCTTGCCGTTCAATATCGTGTCGGCGTGAGGCGTATACATATCCCCGCCGCCCGTCTGCGTCATCCACCGATCCACTTTCCCGCCGGTATTTCCATTCACCACGCGATATTTGGACAGATCGTAATTGATCCATTGGGCCGTCTTGTAGTTCGTCGTCACCAGTACGAGGCGGTGATTAGCGGCGTCGTACGCCGCGACGGTATTGTCTTCGCCGCCGTCAATGAGGGTCATACCGGGCCGAATGTGGCGCGTGTACTGCGCGAGCACATAATATTTCGGATTGGCGAATCCGACCCAATTGTCGCCCGGTTTGGAATTGATCAGTCCCCAGCCTCCGCCGTCAAACGGCTGCCAGTAACACCAGAGGACAGGATGCATCTTGCGCATATCTAGCGTCAGATTGCTTGCCATCGACATGCCAGTAGCGTCGTTTTCGCCGTACTCTGAGTTCCAAAGCTCCTTACGGCTGTTTTTCGCCAATCGGTAAAGACCGGCTCTGTCACCGCCCCCGCCTTGATATCCATGGGTATTGATTTGCTCGACGCTTGATTTTGACGACGCCGTCAATTCATTCCATGACTTAATTGCGCGATCGACCGTGTTCTCATCCGAAGCCGCGATGGGCATGGAGTTCAAGCCTCGTTTGTCCATTTCAGCGCGCAAATAGCCGATCACGGCGTTCTGCGTGGACATATCGAAGTGACATCCCTCTTGACGTCCCGGATATTTCCACCATCCGTCGCTGGATTCGTTGAACGGCTCCACGGAGGTAAAGCTAACGCCCCAATTGTCTTTGGAATATTTGGCGACCGTCGCCATGTAGATGGCGAACTGCTGGTAGTTCCACGACTGAAGGTTATCGCCCGTCCCGCTGTTGCTTCCCGTCGTGCTGGAGTTGTAGCACATCCACCAGGGCGGCGAATTGGAGAACAGCTCGAAGACATTTGCGCCCCGATCGCGCGCCTTCCACATCATCGCGCGCTGATTGGCGTCGGCGGTCCAGTCCCAGCTGCTCGATGTCGGATCTGAGCTGGACCAGTCCAGCCAGTATGTGGGGATCATCTTGAACGGCGGCAGGGTTGAGGGATTATTAGGTAAGGAGACGCCGCCGTTGATCGGCTGCGTCCCCGTACCTCCCACATTGTAGCGAACGACATTGAAGCCTAAGCCCGGCAGCGACTGCGTGCCTTGATTGCTGGTGAACGAAACGGTGTTCAGCGTGTAAAGCATGTCCGCCATGTCGTCACGGCTTCCGAACTGGTTCGCCCACCAGGCCAGAGAACTGCCCCACCCTCGCCAGGTTCCCCACGATGTCGCGGGGTTCACCGTCGTTGTATCATCGGCGTGCGCGGGAACAGTAATTGTCATAGCCGCTAGCAGCGCCGCCGCCAGGCCCATCATTTGTACGCATCGAAGCATCTGCGTCTCCATTGCCGCCAGCGGTCGGGCCATCAACGCGTATGTCGATGGCCTCATCTAACCGCCGGGCGCAGCGGTTCCAGGAGCAGCGGGCGCGCCGGGCGGTTTATTGTAGCTTGCGGAGTTTTTATCCATCCAAGGCGGTACGCCGGGCGTATAGCTGCCGGCCGGCGGCTGCGGCGGGCTCACGGCTTTCCAGCCAATATACCCGACAAAGCCAATAACCATGACAATCGCTCCAATGACGAACAGCGGATTAATTTCTTTTTTCGCCATTTGTTTCTCCTTACTCATATTTCTAATCCTGCTTGGTTGTCCACATGCCGTAGTAAGGCGCATCGGCCGAGTTTTTGGGCGACTGCGGACACTTCTGCATCCATCCGGGATAGGTAGGATCGGTGGCGAGCTTTTCGCTCCCCTGCTGCGCGATGGTCTGCTCGTATCGCAGCCACTTCACATGTCCATCGCAGAACGCATAGTTCGAGCCGCCGCTGTGCCCCGTGGCCGCCGCAGGACCGCCGTTCTGACCATTTAAGTATTCGCCGGAACTGCACCAGTTGTCCTGCGCCCAGTCAACTTTGACGAAATGGTAAGCATTCCAGCGCTCGGACAGCACGATGGTCGTCGCCGGGGAAGTAATGCCGGCGAGCTTGGTGTTGGATGCGCTCCAATCGCCGCCCCAGTCGCCCCAGCCGAGCGTGATGCTGTAAGATGTGATCTGCGGCGCCTGGCCGGCAATAGGGTTATAAAAAGCGTCTAAGTCGGTCGCGCCCCGGCTGTACGTGTCGTCCGGGCAGGCGAAGACGCCGACACTCTTCACATACGGCATGATCTGCGAGCACCATGTCGCATCCGGATGCTTATCGTTGCCGAAAGCGTACGGATTAGTTTCATCATTGTCCTGATTGTATTGCATAATGCCCAGGCCAAGCTGCTTCAGATTAGAAGCGCAACTCGTCTGTCGGGCTTTCTCGCGGACCTTGGCGAAGACCGGGAACAGAATGGAAGCAAGTATTGCGATAATGGCAATGACTACGAGAAGCTCAATTAGTGTAAAGCCGCTGTTGCCTTTGCGAGGCGTGTGTTCGATGATCATGATGATATCTCCTTTGAAATCGCAGTACAGACAAGATCAAGTACTTGAGCAATGACCAATGGTATCATAGCATTCTTATCCTGTCAAGTACTTGAGCACAACTTTTTCTTAAATATTTTTGACGGATTTCAGCAGGATCGGACTTGACACCGACACGAACGTTTGTTAGAATGGAAGAAAGGTCAAATAGTTGAGCAAGACGCCAATGCAAAAAAGAATGTATAAATCTTCTGGTCGGCCCACCCTGAGCGACATCGCGATTCAGGCTGGGGTCTCTGTCAGCACGGCGTCGCTCGTGCTCAGCGACAAGGCCAAACAGCGGCGGCTTTCCGACGACGTGGTGGCCCGTGTCCGCAAGGTGGCGGCGGATCTCGATTACTCCCCAAACTTGCTCGTGCAATCGCTGCAGCAGGGCCGTACACATACCCTGACGTTCTTCAATGGATTTCGCACGCGCAGCCCCGACGATCTTTATATGGATCGCCTGACGACGGCGATCGAGCAGGCAGGCGGACGTCTTGGCTACGATATTCTGATCTACTGTGTTTTTGAGCGATCCGTGGAAGATACATATCGGCATTTGAACGGCGGTCGCTGCGACGGGGTTTTGCTGTTCGCCGCCGAGCCCGACGACCCACTCCTGCCCTATCTGCGCAATTCGCGGCTGCCGGTAGTGCTGGTGAACTGCACCGATACGAGCAATGCGCTTTCCTATGTCAAGGAAGATCATCTCAGCGGCCTCACTCAAGTCGCGGATCAACTCGTGGCGCTGGGACATCGCAGGATCGCGGCTCTCGGCAACACGCCGCGCGGCAACCGCGACGCCGATCTGCGCATCGGCCTGCTTAGACATTTGCTCGCCGAGCGCGGCGTTCCCATCCCAGACCGCTGGGTCATCCATAGCGACGACAACAAATACGAGGACGCCGAGCAGGCCCTGCGCTTCTTAATGGCCGAGCCGGCGCCGCCAACTGCCCTCTTCTGCTGGCACGATCGTTTGGGATATCAGGTTCTCGAACATTGTGAGCGCATGGGGATCGTCGTCCCCGATCAATTGTCGCTGATCAGTTACGATGGCTTGCGCTGGCCGGCGCAGGCGCGACACGTTCTTTCGTCCGTGGAAGTGGACATCACGGGATTAGCGGATGCGGCGGTTACGCTACTTCATAGGCAGATCAATGGGGTGATTTCCCCTCCAGTCGGCCAGGAACTCCCGGTCCGGATCACTCCCGCCGGAACAACGCTGGCGCGCGTCGACTGAGCCTGCGCTCTTCTTGATCTTGCCCCCCGCTTCCCGGCGAAATCGCGGACGATAGCGAACCGGCGCGGATTTCGGGTAAAATCGTGCGGTAAAACGTCCAGCGCGACAACAAGATTTCCAGGAGAGTGCATTAGTATGCCGGTCACGAATAGATTTTATGGGGGGACATCCACGGGAGCCGGGAAGATCGTCTCCGACTTCGGTCTCTGCGACATCAAGGGCGGTTACATCTACACCGCCAAGCTGCGCCCCAAGGGCCTGCTGGCTGTCGTTTTCTTCTCCCCCGAAACCGCAGCGTCCGTGAACGTGCTGAAGACCGTTCAAAGCTGGACCGGCGAAATTGAGGCGAGCAAATGGTCGGCCCTGGGTGTCGCCACCGGCGACCGCGAGGCGATCAAGCAGTTTGCCGACGCCAACGGCATCGACAAAGTCTCGCTGCTGGTGGACTACGATTTCTACCAGACGCGCAGCTGGGGCATCTCGCACATCCCGAGCCTTTATATCATTTCAGGGAAGACCGGCCGGATCCTGGACCGCATCGTCGGCGACAGCCCCGCAGAGCTCCAGGCCGCCAAGGAAGTGCTGAGCAGAGAAGTCTCGACGATCCTCGCGGCTGAGGAAGCCGCGCGCAAGGCGGACGAAGAGAAGAAGGCGGCCGAAGCCGCCGCGAAGGCCGCGGAAGCCGCCGCAAAACCGGCGGAGCCCGCGAAAGAGTAATTAGAATAATTTAATCAACTGGAATAAGACAAAAAAGAGCCGCCGGACAAGCCCTAGCGCCGGCGGCCTCCACCACATCGAGGATGGAAAGATAAGGAGATCACATCAAGTAAGACGTTGTGTCATTCCAAATTGTTCCGACCATTTGTTCGAATATTGTTTCTTTCTAAAAAAATCTACCATTACTGTTAACAAGCTCAATGCGCCTCGGTATAATGTTCATCATAAGTTTTGCTAGCAGTTAACCAGTAAATGATGTTCAACGATCCGCTGACTGGACAACCCGAGGCCTGCAACATCGTCAGCATCATTCAATCTCACAAGCTCCAAAATCGCCAGCCGCTCCGCACCATAATCCCTCGCTTTCCATTGGCCCCACGCGCGCATCCGCGTGGGGCCTGTTGCCGATCTCCCGTCATGTATAATAGGATAGGAGAACGAAATTATGCTTTTTCGAAAAGCTGTGGAACAGGACCTAGGCCAAGTCATGGCGATTGTCGCTGAGACGGTCAAGGAAATGCGCGTTTACGGCAACCTCCAATGGGATGCGCATTATCCCAATCCCGAGCGCTTCCAGCGAGATATTTCAAATGCTGCTCTCTATGTGGTCGAAATGGATGGATCTGCTGCAGCGTTCGTGACTGCCGACGAAGAGCAGCCGGAGGAATACGCCGGTCTCCCATGGAGCCGCGCCACGCCCCCGATGGTCGTCCACCGCCTCGCCGTCAGCAGCAAGCGTCGCGGCGCCGGCCTCGCCTCTTTCCTAGAGCAAAGCGTCTGCGATCTCGCGCGCGCCTCAGGCCACGACCACCTCCGCGTCGATACCTACTCCACCAACAAACCCATGCAGGCGTTCTTAACACGCCGAGGCTACACCTATGTCGGCGAAATGTCTTTCCGCGGCAAAGAACTGCCGTTCTATTGCTACGAGAAGATGCTTTGAGAAATATTCTTGACAATTCATAACCATTTGGTTATAATTAATTCATGCTAACCACTTACTTTCACAGAACTCGAAACGAAGTATGCATAGGCGAGGATCTGCAATGCACGCCGAACCGACAGCCGTTCTGAAAGCCTTGTCTGACCCCACCCGGCGCGCCATTTTCGAGCGCTTGAGCAGAGATGGGGAATTGACGGTGCATGCCCTCACGGATCCGTCCGGCGTATCGCAGCCCGCCGTTTCAAAGCACCTCAGCGCGCTCAAACTCGCCGGACTGGTGCGAGGCCGGCGGGACGGACGTGAGACGTATTACAGCGCCGAGCCGAAAGCGCTGGCGCCGCTGGTTGATTGGATGAGTGTTTATTCGACCTTCTGGCATAACCGATTTGACAGTTTAGAAACCCTACTGGAGAGGATGGATCCATGATGCAAACTAACGATACCCGGTCCGTAATTGTCGAGCGAGAGATGCCGCATTCTCTCGAAAAAGTCTGGCGGGCACTCACGCAGGGCCAGCTCATGGAAGAATGGCTGATGAAGAACGACTTCCAGCCGGTCGTGGGGCACAAGTTCAGTCTTAGCGCGGACTGGGGCTCTGTCGACTGCCAGGTCGTGACAGTTGAGCCAAAGACAACACTCTCCTACACGTGGGCGGCGTATGGCCTGGAAAGTATCGTCCGGTGGACGCTCACCCCCACAAGCACGGGAACGCATCTGCGCATGGAGCAGTCGGGATTCCGGCCGGATCAGGAGCAGGCCTACCAGGGCGCCCAGTACGGCTGGGGGCAGTTCTTTGCAAATCTGGAGCAGGTATTGACGCGAATCGACTGACGCCGGCGCATGAGAAGCCCAGTTCCCACAGCTAAAGCAGTGGTCTAGTCAGGGGTAAGCCAGCTGAAGCAGGCTGTCAGATTAGGACCTGAGACGATAAGCGTTCGCAGCAATCCGAAATCCGGCAGTCCGCTTTAGCGGACTTACCCCTGACTAGACCACTGCTTTAGCTGTGGGACTGTGGGACGGGATTTGTCACAAAATTAGCCGCGTCCTAGAACCCCTATTGAAGAGGATGATCCCGAAATGAAGCGAACTCTGATTACTCTCGCCGCCGCCGGCTACGCTTTGGCCGCGATTCCGTCTGGCTCTCTGGCGGCGGCGCCGAAGCCGGCCGCCAAAACGGCAGTCAAGCAAAAAAATGGCGCGAAAACGCTGACTGTTGAGAAGGAAATGGCGCAGCCTGTCGATAATGTCTGGCAGGCGCTCACGCAAAGCCCATTGATTGAAAAGTGGCTGACCAAGAACGACTTCAAGCCGGTTGTGGGGCACAAGTTCCACTTCCGGGCCGACTGGGGCGTTGTGGACGGTCAAGTCCTGGCAGTCAAACCGAACAAAACGCTCTCGTATACGTGGGCGGCCTATGGTCTCAAGACTGTCGTCACCTGGACTCTCACTCCGACGAAGACTGGGACACATGTGCGTATGCAGCAGTCGGGATTTCCATCGAATCAGCCGCAGTACTACCAGGGCGCCCAGGGTGGCTGGCGGCAGTACTTTGCTAAACTAGAAAAGGTTGTCGCTAAGGACTTACTCTAAAATAACCGCTTCGATTTATACTGCCTGTTCCATCTCAGGAGGAGACAAAGTTGAAGCGGTTGTTTTTGAATAGGTCCTAAGCTCGATTAGCACGAAGAAACAGGACCAGCCGATGACCTATCCCGATTACGGTTCGATCACTATCCGTGGAGCCCGAGAGAACAATCTTAAAAACATTTCACTCGATATTCCCAAGCGTCGAATCACTGTGTTTACCGGGGTGTCAGGCTCAGGGAAGTCTTCCCTGGTTTTCAGCACCATCGCGGCGGAAAGCCAGCGGCTGATCAACGAAACCTATCCGGCCTTCGTGCAGCAATTCATGCCCCACTATGGCCAGCCGGACGCCGATCTGCTGGAAAACATCTCGGCGGCCATCATCGTGGACCAGCAAAGGCTGGGCGGCAATCCGCGCTCGACCGTGGCGACGGTGACCGACACTGCGCAGATGCTCCGTGTGCTTTTTTCCAGGCTGGGCGAGCCGCGTCTGCCTGCGCCGGGCTACTATTCCTACAACGACCCTCGCGGCATGTGCCCGGACTGCGAAGGCATCGGTCAGGTGTCGGCGATGGATATGGCCGCCGTCGTGGACGAGAGCAAATCGCTCAGCCAGGGGGCGCTGCTCTGCAAGGGATTTGAGGTCGATAGCTGGTGGTGCGCCCCTTATTTCCGCTCCGGAATGTTCGATGTCGACAAGCCAATCCGCGACTTTTCGCCTGAGGAACGCGCCAACCTCTTCGATCTCGATGACGGGCGCAAGGTCAAGGTCGACAAGATCAACCTGACCTATGAGGGCGTTATCCCCAAACTCAAGCGCTCGCTGGGCAGCAAGGACCCGGAGACGATGCAGCCACATGTCCGGGCCGAATATGACCGGGTCTTCACCCGCAAAATCTGCCCCGCCTGCAATGGCGCTCGGCTCAAGGCGGAGGCGCTGGCAAGCCGAATCTCCGGCAAAAATATCGCCGAACTTTCGTCCATGCAGGTAAGTGATCTCGCCGCGCTGGTGCGCGCCATTGAATCGCCTCAGGTAGGGCCGATGCTGGCGGCCTTGGCTTCGCGGCTGGAAAACCTCGACACAATTGGGCTGGGCTATCTCAGCCTGGACCGGGAAAGCTCAAGCCTGTCGGGTGGGGAGAGCCAGAGGGTCAAGATGGTGCGCCACCTCGGTTCCTCGCTGACCGATATGACCTATGTCTTCGATGAGCCCTCGGTGGGGCTGCATCCCCACGATGTGGGACGGCTGGCCGGCTTAATGAAGCAGCTGCGCGACAAGGGCAACACGGTCCTGATCGTCGAGCATAAGCCGGACATGATGGCCATTGCCGACCATGTGGTGGACATGGGGCCTTTTGCCGGCGGCAAGGGCGGCGAAGTGGTTTACGAAGGCGATTTCGCGGGGCTTTTGACATCGGGGACGCTGACCGGCAACCATATTAAAAAGCATCAGCCAATCAAGGACAAGGTACGTAAACCCACTGGCGAACTCAAGATCGCGCACGCTAAGCTCAACAATCTCAAGGATGTATCGATCACCATTCCCATGGGGGTGCTGACGGCCGTTTCGGGCGTCGCCGGCTCAGGGAAATCATCGCTCATTCAGGGCTGCCTGCCTCTGGCCTATCCGGAAACCATCATCATCGATCAGAACCTGTCGCGCGGCTCACGCCGATCCAACACGGCGACCTATACCGGCATTCTCGACAATGTGCGCAAGGCCTTCGCCAAGGCCAACGGGGTCGAAGCGGCGCTGTTCTCCGCCAATTCCAAGGGGGCGTGCGCGGACTGCAATGGCCTTGGCGTCATCTACACTGACCTCGCCCATCTTGACCCCATGGTCACCATCTGTGAGACTTGCGAGGGCAAGCGCTTCCTGCCCGAAGTGCTGGAGCACCGGCTGCGCGGTAAATCGATTAGCGACGTTTATGAGATGAGCGTTGCGGACGCGGTTGATTTTTTCACCGAGCCGGCCATCGCCAAGATCCTGCGGGGGCTCGACGACGTGGGGCTAGGGTATCTGACCCTGGGGCAGCCGCTCTCCACCCTGTCCGGCGGCGAACGCCAGCGGCTCAAGCTCGCCGCCGAACTGGGCAAAAAAGGTCATATCTATGTGCTCGATGAACCCACAACAGGACTACACATGAACGATGTGGACACCCTGATCGGGCTGTTCGATCGACTTGTCGACACCGGGTCCTCAGTCATCGTCATCGAGCACAATCTGGACGTGATTTCCCGCGCGGACTGGGTCATCGATCTGGGGCCTGGCGCCGGGCACGACGGCGGCGCCGTACAGTTCGAGGGCGCGCCGGCCGATCTCGCCACAAGCGATACCCTGACCGGACGATACTTGTCCAAACGAGCGGCTGCCCCTATGGTCTCGTAAAAAGATCCGCGCATAGGAAGCTAAACGCAAACAGGCCCGATCTACGAGCGTAGACCGGGCCTGTTTGATCACCGATTGAAACTGTCGTCAGCTTATCCGGACGGCACAAGAATGAATTTCACATGCTTACTCGCACAAAACGCTTTGAAGTCATTCATATCGGCTTCCGATGAGAGCAGCGGCTCATCCCCAAAGCGAGTGCATCCCGGGCTCCACTTAAGAATAGAATCTGCGTCGAGATTGCCGATGAAATGCTTCAATGTCGTGACCGTTTTAAATCCGACCGCATTGGCAATGACAAAAATGTATTCCACGGGTGTGGTCTCTCCGATGCGCACCAGAGACATTTCGTAGGTTTGCGGGGCTGGCGGGGCTGCGTTTCCGTCTTTCGCGCCAGCTGGCAAAACCGCAAGGAATAACAGCACGAAGAGCATGCAAGAGTTCAGTGTAAACCGCATTGTTTTCATTCAGGCCTCCAAGATTGTTATTGGAATCGTTTCTCCCAAGCATTGAGTACGACCTATATCAATCCCTTCTCCTTCAAGCTCACAAAATTTCCATCACCGACTACGATGTGATCCAGCAGCTCGATGCCCATGATCTCCCCCGCCTCCATCAGGCGCTTCGTGACGGCTACGTCTTCGCGGCTGGGCGTGGGGTCTCCAGACGGATGGTTATGCGCGACGATGATGCTGGCGGCGGAGGCTGTTACCGCGTCTTTGAAGACTTCTCGGGGGTGTACGATCGAGGAGGACAAATCGCCGATGGAGACGGTTTTGATGCCGATGACCCGGTTTTTGGTATCGAGGAGCAGCGATTTGAGTGTCTCTTTTTTGATGTAACGTAGCTCGGGCATGATGAGGTTGGCGACGTCTTGCGGGCCGCCGATCGCGGGGCGGTCATCGTCGGTGAACAGGGCGAGGCGGTGCCCGAATTCGATGGCGGCCTGGATTTCGGCGGCCTTTGCAAGCCCGAGTCCTTTGACGGACGCGAGCTGATCCAGAGTCGCGCTGGCGATCCCTTTGACGTTGCCGAACTCCGCGAGCAGGAACTCTCCCAGAGAAACGGCGCTGCGCTCGGCGTTGCCTGTGCGGATGAGGACGCCGATGAGTTCCGCCGTGGAGAGAGCGTGCGCGCCGTACTTCGCCAATCGCTCGCGAGGACGCTCATCCGTCGGCAGTTCCTTGATGGTTGGACTATAGCGATTGAGCGAAAGCGTGGGAGGATCGGCGGGATCGGATGGCGCGGACGCCTTGCTGCCGGAGACAAGAGTGAGGGGCGGAGCGGAGGATGTCTTGGTCCGATGCTTCGGTGGAGGGGGCATAGCCGCGGGCGGCGCCGTCTCCGGTTCTGGAACGGGAGACCACAGCAGCGGCCGGGCTTGCTTCACGCGGTTCGCGAGATCATGTTCGCTTTCGGACATAGTGATATCGTAGCACAAAACGGTGGGATCCGCGCAAATTCCCTGGCGTCAATATTGGAGAACGAACAGAGAAGCCACGGAAATGCAAGGAAACGGCCCGGCCTCTCCTTTTGGGAGGGCCGGGCCGCGCATCGTCAGGATCCCCGCCATGGCTAGGTTTAGGTATGCGCAATACGCATCAGCGGCCTTCGTTGACCGCGCGGGAGTCTTTCTTCTGCGGCCGCAGCACGATGGGAGCGCCTTGGGGACGCGGCTCCCCCTGAGTTTTCGTGAGATGCAGGTCAGGAACGACGCTGTCTACCTTGCGCAGTTCGGGAATCGGCTGTGTCGGCGCGGCCTTTGCTTCATCCAGGATAAACGGAGCAACCTTAGGAATCGACATCTCGTCGAGAGACACAAGACCAGACGCCGCCGCATCCCGGCCGTAGGTCTCGACTTCGCTGTTCCGCAGAGAAGGCTGCGCCATCGGCATGGAGGGACGCATGACGGGATCGGAAATGACCGGAGGAACGGCGGAAGCTTCCGCCGCATGGGCCGCCCCTGTGTGCGCGCCAAACGGCTGAGGTGCCGGACGAGAAAAGTTGGTTCGCGTCGTGACCATCACGCCGTCTTCCGCCGCAGGCCGCGCGGAGGCGTCCGCTTTATCCGCCACTGCTTCAACCTTGCTCGCGGCCGCTTCCACTTTCTGCGCCAGCTCCAGGATGTGCTGCATCATGACATCCATCGATGCACTCGTGGCAACAGTCATTTCCGTGGAATCGGATGTCGAACGCCGGCGCTTGGCGGGGCGACGGGCGGCGCGTGGAGCGGCCGGCGCGGCGGCGATGATCGCTTCCGGTGGAGCGGCGGCGACTGTCGGCGCAGCAATCGCTTGTGGTTCTACAGGCGCTGCAGCATATGTGACCGGGGGAGCAATGGGAACAGGCGAGGCCTGCAAAGGGGGCGAAACCGCAGGTGCGGATGTATCGGAAGCTGCAGCGTCCAGCGCTCGCTTGCCGGCCTTCAGCGCATCTAAATATGCTCGGAAGAACGGCTTCTTCTTTCCGCCGTTTTCCTTGTTTTCGTCGTAATAGGAACTTCCGCTGATAGGCAATTTCTGGTACCTCCGGGCGTACAGATCTCTCGAAACCTCGAATGGCGAGTCCTAAGCCGTTAGAAGTGATCTCCTAAGGACTTTAGTGACTGCCGGCTGTTCGGAACACCACGCCGTTTCCGAAACAATGGACAAAAGAGAAACTGCAACGTCGCAGAGCAATGAAATTACTATCAAAAGATGCTGAAGTTATTATACTCAAATTTGATGGAAAACATGATGCTGGAGCGAAGATTTATGAAAAGTCGGGCTGAGAGAGGGTCTCAGCCCGTATCAATAGGGAAAATCAGAGAAGAATGTTAATCGATCAATGCGGATTCGCGCACTTCGCTGCGAAGCTGGAACTCCGGATAAGCGTAGGCGCCGAACTCAGGCATATCCAGACCAGACAATTCGTCTTCACGCGGCGAACGGATCCCGCCCGGAGTAAGCGCGTTTTGAACGCGGAAGAAGAGGGTCGAAATCCCAAAGGCCCAGGCCGCGCACACAACAATACTGATGATCTGAGCGACAAGCTGCAGGCCGCCGCCATGTCCGTAGATCAGGCCATAGACGTTACCTGGCACGCCGTTCGCGCCGTCGCCGTAGGTGCCGTCGGCGAATAAACCGACCGCAAGGACGCCCCAGATTCCGTTAATCCCGTGGACCGAGAACGCGCCGACGGGATCGTCGATGCCGTTCTTTTCAATCATGATGACGCCCCAGCAGACCAAGCCGCCGGCGATCGCGCCGATCAGGACCGCGAAACCGGACGTCACATAGGCGCAGGGAGCGGTAATCGCGACCAGGCCGGCAAGCATGCCGTTCGCCGCCATGCCCGGATCGGGCTTTTTGAACATCGCCTTCCAGATCAGGAACGCGGCGAATGCTCCGGCCGCAGACGCCAACATGGTGTTGACGGCGATGATCGCGGCGCGCATGCCGCCGGCGCCCGCCATTCCCAGCGTCGAGCCCGGATTGAATCCAAACCAGCCGAAGGCAAGAATGAACGTTCCAAGCAGAGCCATCGGAATATCGTGTCCGGGCATCGGGTTCGCTTTACCGTTCGTGAATTTTCCGATGCGAGGTCCAAGGACCAGCGCGCCCGCCAGAGCCGTCCAGCCGCCGATGCTATGCACCACGCCCGAACCGGCGAAGTCGACCGCCCCGTGGCCGAGATGGTAAAGGTGACCAAGCTGCGAGAGCCATCCTCCACCCCAAATCTGGTGGCCGTAGATCGGATACAGAACCATGGAAGCGAAGAAGCCATAGATAACGAAGGAATTGAACTTCCATCGTTCCGCCATGGCGCCCGTAGGAATAATCACAGCGGCGCTCATAAATACGACTTCAAAGAGAAACAGCGTGAAAACGCCCACATCGTAGAAGTTGCCGGAAAGGAACGCTCCATGTGTTCCCCAGAGGCCGATATCGCCGATTTTAAATTCAGCGCCGGTCAGCGCCGGTGTTCCTCCAAGCGATCCTACGGCGCCAACACTGCCGAACATGATCGCAAACCCGCAAATCCAGTAGCCGAGTACGCCGATCGGATAGATCATGAGATTCGTCATCATAACGTGCGCGGCGTTCTTTGCGCGGCAGAAACCAGTTTCCACCATTGCAAATCCCGCCTGCATAAACATGACGAGAAAGCCGGTCAGCAGGGTGAAGACGATATTGACGGCGACACGAGTATGTCCGGCGCTATCCGCGAGTGTCGCGATGGTAGGCACATTGACCCGCACCGAATCGACGTCTTCCTGGCTCTTAAACACTGGGCCGTCCGCCGCTGAAGCGTCGACTGCGGTCCCGGTCTTGGTCCCCGAAGGGTCGCCCACACCCTGGGCAAAACTGGAATGAACGGCAACGCTAAAAGTAAGTGAGCAGCAGAGGAAGATGGCGAAGAGGAGTACGCGGCAGGCGGCGCGCAGTCCATTAAAGCGACTAAGCATAAAGTCCCCCTGATGAAAAAATCTCCGCCGGCATCCATCCTTGTTTGCCGGCGGAGATACGATTTGACGAATTGTGCGATTAGAACGTGAAGACGCCGGAGACGCTGAACGTGTCCTGCTCTTTCTTCGATCCAACGCCGTCGCCGTCAAGGAACGTGTTGGCGATGTTCGAGTGATCGTGCCGGAACTCAGCGCGGGTCAGGAAGTTCGCCGCAGCCTTGTACTCGTAGGTGGCCGTGACTTCGTACGGCTTAACTTTCGGAGCGCCCTGGGTCTTGGAATCAAAACCGGAAACGCGCAGCGCAAAGCCCGTCTTTGGCGTCAGGGTCTGCTTGAAGTAGACCGCGTAGCCGTTCTGGGTGGTGTCGTTGTCAGCGCCGTCCGGATTGTACTTCGCATAGAAGTAGTTGAAGCCGACCAGAGAAGAGGATGTGACGTTGTAGGTGAAGTCCGTGTCGCTCAGAAGGGCTTTCGTCGTGACGCCGAAGGGCTTCTCGTTGCCGCCGCCGAGTGTTTCGATCACGACGAACTTGCCGCCTGGATCGGTGTAGTTCACCTGTCCGATGAACGACGGCTCTTTGTTGTCATCCTGAACGCCTGCATCGGGCGTGTCAATGATGGCGCTGACGATATAGCCGGTGAAGGTCAAGCCGTTCTTGGTCGGGGTGTAAGCGCGAACGCCGAAGTGGTAGAACGGCAGCAGACCGAAGACATCGGAGCGCGAGTAGTTATAGTTCGCATTGCTCTCCGTCACCTCATAACCGTACGGCGTGTAGAACTTGCCGAAATCGACGCCGCCGCCGGCGCCCGCAAAGGCATAGGTGCCGTAAAGCTGCTGGACATTCTTCCATCGGCCTTCGCCGGTTCCGCCCACGCCGAGGCCGCCATGGTTGATGTCGGCGGTATCGCCGGCGATCAGCGTGGCCTTGAAGCCCAGTCCGCCCGGCTTCGCGTTCTTGAACACGTTGAGCTCGGCGAGCGCAAGCGCAGGAGTCAGGTGGCGAACGTCATAGACACGTCCCGTGAGCGTCTGCGAATCCTTCGGGTTGTTGAACTGATACTGTAGGTAGCCATCCACCAAGCCGTTGTACTGGATTTCGTAGTTCGGAGCGGCGGGGCCGTCCGGCGCTTGCTCGGGAGCAGGAGCCGTGGTGTCGGGGGAGGCCGGCGGGGCGGTCGGCGGGGTCTGCGCCATGCCTGGCGCGACCGTCATACCGACAGCCAGCAAAACTGCGGCGGCCGTCGAGAACTTCTTCAAATCGATAAGGTTCGTACGCAAGTGCAAATCCTCCTGGGACGTAATGAAATATATTTCGAGCGTCAAACACTCTTGCTATGCAGGGCGCCCACCCGGAATTGCAGCGGGTCACTAATGAGGCCGGGTCATAAGGCCGTGCTATGCGCGGCGCGAGCTCGCCTCAGGGGTGCGACGAAAACGCGGACGTTGCGTTACTACGGCATGGAACGCCTTCCTTGGCGCTCCGCGATAAGGACCACCTCTCGTCACGGAACTGATATCGCGGGTACGGCCGCAGCGGCCGCCGCGCTTACAGTAAGACCTCCTTTCTGGTTGTCTCCCCAACGCCAAACGTTTTTTTGCGTCGAGACGGTGACAATAGTGGTTAACATGATGACCGGCACAGTCGCCGTGTCCCTCGGGCCATCCGTAGCCCCAATGCGATCCATACAGTGTGAAAATCTCTAAACGCCCAACTCGCTTGCCGTAATGATGGCCTTGGCGATTTCATGGGGTGGCTTCTGCAGCATCTGGCTTTTGTTCTGGATCCGGTGGAATGCTTCGCGCTCAGTCAAATTATAGCGTTCCATGAGAATCGCCTTGGCGCGTCCGACAACCTTGCGGGATTCCATCTTCTCTTTGAGAGCTTCGATTTCCTGCTCCAGGCTGTGGCGCTCGCGATAACGCCCAAGCGTAATGGCGATCGCCGGCATCAAGTCCTCCTTGCGGAACGGCTTGCGTACATAGGCGAGCACACCGGCGGAATCGGCCTTACTCACCATGTCTTCCTCGGCGTATCCTGTCAAAAGCATTACGGGAGCAAGATCTTCAGCCCGGATGATCCTCGCCGCCTCCAGTCCATCCATCTGAGGCATCATGACATCTAAAATTGCAAGGTCCGGGCGCAGAGCGCGCACCAAGTCAACGGCCTGACGGCCGTCTTCGGCCTCTCCCAGCACCATGAGCCCTAACTCTTCTAATGTGACTCGCAGGTCCATCCGCGTAATCGGGTCGTCGTCAGCAACAATAACTTTCGCGTGTTCCATAAGGTGGAAGGTCCCAAATCTCCTTGTCTCGATAGCCGGAGAACGACGCTGGGCGTGCGTTCGGGGTGTGGCCTGAGACGACAAAAAAGGTTAGCGTCGCACAGCGGTGTCTCTTCATTGACAGCACTGTCGAGCTAACCTCATTGGCAGAGAAAGGGTAACGCAGTCATTGCGTTGGAAGCGAAACGAAAGAAAGGCAAAACGCTCCATCGTTGGAACGGTTTGTGCGGGGAGAGCCCCCGCCGGTGTAGGGCTAGTATTACATAACTCTATTGGGAAAGTCAAGTAAAAATCAAAGGATCGTCGCGATATTTTGCTTGCCCGCTTACTCCTTTGATAATGCGAACTCCAGCGGCGATCGATTTCGGTCCCAAAGCGATAATCAGGTATTTGTGCAGGGCGCTCCGCTCTAATCCCGACGACCGGTCCGCCCGATATTAAAGTATCGAATAGGAACCGTGCCGCGCAGCATATTTATGCGGGACGGAAACACAAGGAGTGAGTATGAAAGTGTTCCGTAACAAGAAATCCGGCTTTACGCTGGTTGAGATCATGATCGTCGTCCTGATCATCGGCATCCTGCTGGCGGTCGCCATCCCCAGCTTCGTCCAGGCTCGTGAATCGTCCCGCGCCAAGAGCTGCATCGCCAACCTCAAGCAGATCGACAGCGCCA
>NZ_JBDSQY010000211.1:0-3871 GCF_039929585.1 Capsulimonas sp. | reverse complement strand
CAGACCGTTTCCAAGGGGCCGGATCCGTTCAAAGTGCCTTATGTCAAGCCCATTCCGTTTAAGGGACGCGCCCCGAAGGATCCACGATTGGCGGCGATCCCAAGTACTAAGATCTTCCGAGTACATGATACTACGATCACTGGACCTCCTGTGGCTCCCCGTCCTATTCGCCTCGTTTCAAATGTCGGCCGGCGCATGTCGGGCGCTCTGACCTCCGATGCCAATGGTGTATACGCCATTCTAGAGACCGATGGCGCATCACAGGCCGTTCAGCCTGGGGATCGGATTAAAGGCGGCAAGGTCATATCGATCCAAAGCGATACGATCACGGTGCTGACCGACGATAATCAGACGATCAAAGTTCCGCTTTCGCCGATTTCCACAGGCGGGCAGACTGGGGTGGGCGGCTATCCCGGCGGTGGCGGTTATCCTGGCGCTCCCGGCGGTTATCCCGGCGGTGGCGGTTATCCTGGCGGTGGTGGTTATCCTGGCGCTCCTGGCGGATATATTGGCGTTCCCGGCGGTGGGCCGGGCGGGCGTGGGGGTATGCAGATTAACGACGGCGGCTAAAACCATTGTGTTTTCCTTCGGTTCGGGTATATTGACGTTAGTCATATAAACGCGCGTTTTAACGGTTTCTGTGCGCATCGCGCATCAAGGAGTGAAATATGAAAAAATCAGTTCTCGGAAAGGCTCCCATCATTCGGCTCTCGGCCGCAGTCGCTGTCGTTCTGATGTCGGCTAGTCTCTCAACGGTAACTCAGCGAGCGGTGTACGCCCAGGATCCGGCGGCGGCCACCAACGCGGATAAAAAGATCTCGCTGAACTTCCAGAATGCTCCGGTTCAGACGGTTCTCAAAACACTGTTCAACAGTATCGGGGCCAATAATAGCATTGATGCGGACGTTCAGGGGCCTGTCAATGTCACCATGAACAACGTCACATTCGATGTTGCGCTCCGCTCGCTGCTTCGCGCGGCGAACCCGCCGCTTACCTACGACCTGACGGACAATGTCTATCACGTCCGTGTCAAGCGCGCTGCGGCTCCGGCGACCACGCCTTTTAATAATGGCGGCGCGTTGGTTACGCCCGCCAGCACGCCCGGCAAGACGAACAATTCCGATAAGCGATTGTTTAAACTGCCGGTTGACCATATGGATGTCGCTGCTCTAATCTATCTTAATGTCTTCACAGACGAAAAGATGGTTACTCTGGTGCCATCGTACGGCACGGAAGTTAACAGCAGTGGCGGCAATAATGGTAATAATGGCGGCAATAATAACGGTGGCGGCAGCGGCGGCTTCGGTGGCGGCAGCGGCGGCTTCGGCGGCGGCAGCGGCGGCTTCGGCGGCAGCAGCGGCGGCTTCGGCGGCAGCAGCGGTGGCTTCGGCGGCAGTAGCGGCGGCGGCGGCTTCGGTGGCGGCGGCTTCCGGTAAATCCCGCGTTTACAGGTCCCGGTGGGCTCTACGGAGTTTGCTGGGACCGATCTCTTCGTTCCACATTTTCAAGAACCAATTGTTGCGGGCGTGCTCTATCACTAGTCGGCTCCCCCTCACCGCCCCGGAAATAACATGCATGCGCCACGTAGATCGTAAGGAGGATTCCCGAATGGGTTCATATCAAGGGCGATACCAGCATCAACGCTTTTTCAGCGCCAATCGCTGGAAGCACGGTGTCGCCAAAGCCGGAACAACCTGTGTTATCACAGGTCTGCTGATTGGCGCCGGTTACACGCCGACGCCCGGCGGCATGCTGAGCTGCTTGGGAGCGGCCTATGGGGAATCGCTGTCGGACAGTAAGACCATTGACCTTGAGTTAGCTGATGCGGACCTCCAAACAGTGGTTGGCTTACTTCAGCGCAAATCAGGCGCGGAAATTGTCGTTCAAAGCGGCGATCGCCCGTTCGGCCGGATCAATGTCAATTTACGCCATGCATCGCTTGAGAAGGCGCTGCGTAACATCGCCCTCAGCGCCAACGCCTCGGTGACGCGCAATGAAGACGGCGTGTACGTTTTACGCCCCGCTTCTTCGACAGCAGGCGCCGCGTCTTTAGGAGCGACACAGCAGCTTGCGACGTATGCTCCCAATACAGCCGCGTCCAACACCCCTCGTGAGGCGGACTTGCATTGGTATAAATATGTCCTTCAGTACGCCGTACCGAAAGATGTCTTGTACCTGACGGGATGGGTCGACAATCCGCGTGAGCTCCGTCCTTTCGACAACAATGGTGCGAATAATAACAATTCTCAGATTGCAAGAACTCCCTCCCTGTTCACTCTGGACGGCCATGAAGCCGGCGTTCCATCCGCGATGGCCGGCAATGGCTCTATCGGACCGGAATCCGCTCAGCGTTCAGCGTCCGGGGATCCGGGCAGCCAAGCGAATCAGTTCCCAGGCGGCGGCGGCGGCGGCTTCGGTGGCGGCGGCTTCGGCGGCGGTGGTGGCGGCTTCGGCGGCGGTGGCGGCGGTCGACAGGGTGGCGGCGGCGGCTTCGGCGGCGGCGGTTTGGGCGGCGGCGGTTTGGGTGGCGGCGGCGGTCAGAACGCCAATCTTCCTGATGGCGTCAATCAAATTATCGCTCTTCAGGCTGATAACTCACTGCTGATTCAAGCGACCCCAGAAGCGTATCTGCGCTTGAAGGAGATCGTGAAGAATATCGATGTCCTGCCGCGCCAAGTTCAGATCAAAGTCGAATTTATTACAGCCAGCGTCAACGATATCGACCAGTTTGGAATCAATTTCTCTCTGGTTCCTTATCCAGGAGTTTCAGGGTCATCGTCACTGATTAACACCCAATCGCCCACCTATAGCGTGGGAGTGATTACCGGCAATTTAGTCGCTCAAATTCAAGGGGCGCTTTCCAAAGGGCGTGGTAAAGTGATTCAGTCGCCGACGATCACTACGACGAACAATACGCCTGCGACGATTGAAGTCCAGCGACAAATCCCATATACAACTTCGCAAACGATCATCCCTAACAGCGGAAATACGATTACCACGACTACACCGCAGTTTCTGCCGATCACAACGAGCCTCAACGTAACGCCCCGTATTAACAATGATGATACTGTAACGTTGTACCTCACACCGCAGATTGAGACACCGGGAGATATCCCGACCAATGGCGGGCCGCCTGCGACGACCCGTCAAAGGATTCAAACATTGCGCACAATCCGCAGCGGGGACACCATGGTTCTCGGTGGCTTGATTACGGACAGTGAAAGCTACAGTCAATCACGGATTCCGATTCTTGCAGATTTGCCGATCATCGGGAATTTATTTCGGAATCGAGGTAAAAATATTAGCAATGCTGAATTGCTAATATTCGTTACCCCGACAATTCTCGATGCGAATGGATATGCGACTGTCATGGGCGGCAATAGCGCCGCAATTAGCGGTTCCGTAACTCCGTAACAGCGTCTCGTTTCAAAAAGCCCCTTTCCTTTCTGGAAAGGGGCTTTTTTTTGCGAAATCGGGTGGCGTGAGGTATAATGTCGCTCATCAATCACTAATTTTTCACCCTGGGAGACCTCCTCCATTGTTTCGTTTTCTGACTGCGGGCGAGTCGCACGGCCCCGCTTTAACCACTATCATCGAAGGCGTCCCCGCTGGCCTTGGGATCACCGCTGATCCTATCAACCTGCAGCTTAAGCGGCGTCAGGGCGGTTACGGCCGAGGCGCTCGGCAGAAAATCGAGTCCGACACGGTCGAGTTTCTTTCCGGGGTGCGCTTTGGCCGCGCGCTCGGCAGTCCTGTCACCATGGTCGTACGCAACCGTGACTGGGCCAACTGGACGACGAAGATGTCTATCGAGCCGCTTCCCGAAGATCAGCAGGAAACTCCCGCCATCACGGTTCCGCGTCCAGGACAC
>NZ_JBDSQY010000210.1:0-6413 GCF_039929585.1 Capsulimonas sp. | reverse complement strand
GAATATGAAAACTATTGAACGAGTCCTTCCGGTTTTATAAGACCCTGGTGAGTGTCGTTAATATCTCAAGAAATGAGGCCGTTATGAACCGAAATCTATCATCAATCTGCACGCCGGGAACTCCAATCAAATGGTCGCTTGCCCGCGAAATGCGCCGCAATCCGACCGCCGCCGAAGCAAAGCTATGGGGTCATCTGCGCGGGCATCGCATGCTGGGCCTAAAGTTCCGGCGCCAGCACGTCATTGACGGCTTCATCGCCGACTTTTATTGCCATGCGCTGAAGTTCGTGATCGAGGTCGATGGGGGAGTGCATGACACGCAAGAGGAATACGACCGAGACCGTCAGCGCTTCTTCGAACGATCCGGTTTGAGTATCCTGCGCGTCACGAATGCGGACGTGCTGGCGAGGCCGAATTATGTCCTCGCCAAGATCGAGATCCGATGCCATCAAGCGATGGCGGACTGCGGGAAGTGCGAAGGCGCGCCGATTGTTCCTCAAGACGGTCTCAGAAAGCTCGATCCCCCTGAGGCTTTACCGCCTTATCGCCATAATGGAATTTGAAGGGCGCTCGCCACCCGTAATTAATCGGCTCGTCCGTCCCCATGAGAGATAAGGATTGCATACATGAATTGGTTCATTAACTTGAAGACAGGTTCAAAGCTTGGAGGAGGCTTTGGGTTGTGTCTTCTGTTCACGCTGATCTTGAGCGCTGTTTCCATCGTTCGGCTGACTCAGCTCAACCAGATCACCACCCATATTGTCGAAAGCAATCTCGTGAAGTCGGAGCTCGTCGGCGCTCTTGGCGATAACTTTCGTCAGGTCCGCCTCTTCGAATACAATTACCTCTCCGGTGTCGAGGAAGCCCAGGAGAAGTCGACCGAGGAAGAAATGAATTCCGAGCTAGAGGAAACAGATAACAACCTCAAAGCATACGAAGAAACCATCGCCGAGCCAGCGGACCGCAAAGCGTTCGATCTGGTGAAGGCCGAATGGTCTGAGTATATGGCCATGCATCATCGAGTGATGGCGCTGGGACAGGCCGATAAAGAAGCGGAAGCGATGAAAATTATGAACGGCCCCATGCTGGCGCCGTTCAATACGCTGCGTGAGGATCTCGACGCCATGGCGTCGGCTAATCACGACAGCAGTGTCCGGGATGACCACACGTCGAGTCAATCTTATTCCAATGGCCTCAAATCGATTGTCTGTTTGTCGATCCTTGCGTTTGCGTTGAGCGTGTTTGCTGGAGTTTTCATTACGCGCTATATCACTCGCACCCTGGCTGAAGTCTCGGAAGGGATGAAGGTCCTGCATCAGAACGGCTTGACTGGGCTTGGACAAGCGGTGCAGGCGATGGCGCGGGGAGATCTGACCGTACGGGTCCAAAAGGGCGCGAAGCCGCTTACGCTAAGCAGCCGGGACGAATTCGGTCATATGGCGGGAACGTTCAATGGAATGCTGGAGCAGGTGGAGCTGACGATCGCTTCCTTCCATCAGTCGCAAGAATCGCTGTCTGGGCTTGTTCGCCGGCTGCAGCAGTCGTCGTCAGATGTGGCGCAGACGTCGCAGACGCTGGACCGAGCGGCGCAGCAGGTCAGCGGCGCGTCCGGTGAGATCAGCGTCTCCATCCAGGAGGTGGCGCACGCTAGCGAGAACTCCGCCGCCGGCGCCAACGAAGTGGCGCAGGGCAGCATGATGCAGGCGACTTCCCTGGCGCAAGGCGCTGATCTCGTGAAGCAGCTGTCCGTGCAGGTGCACGATGTGGCGCGCGACTCTCAAACGACGGCGCAGGCCGCCGGGCAGGCCATCGACGCCGCCACGAGCGGCGCCGCCGCTGTCTCGCAGACAGTGGCCGGCATGAATATGATCCGCAACACCGTCAGCCAGAGCGCCGCCGTAATCGTGGCGCTGGGCGCGTCTTCGCAGGAGATCGGCGGCATTGTGGCGACGATCGACGACATCGCCTCGCAGACCAATCTCCTGGCGTTGAACGCGGCGATCGAAGCGGCCCGGGCCGGAGAGGCCGGACGCGGCTTCGCGGTGGTCGCCGACGAAGTTCGCAAGCTCGCCGAGCGCTCCAGCAGTGCAACGCGCGATATCGGCAGGCTGATCGAAGATGTGCAGAAACGCACGGCGGAAGCAGTCGCGGTGATGCAGGAAGGCGCCCACGAAGTCGAGCGCGGCACACTGCTCGCTGAGGAAGCGGGCCAGTCCCTGCGGCAGATCCAGGACGTCGTCCAGGTCGTGACAACCGGTGTGCGGCGTATTTATGACGCGACTGATAAGATGACCGCGACCTCTGACCGCGTCAGTCAGGCGATTGACGAAGTGGCCGCCGTGGTGGAGCAAAGCAGCGCATCGGCTCGGGAGATGAGCGGCTCCGCCAAGGAAGTCTCCTCGCAGGCGAGCGTCGTCGCGGACGCCGTGCTGCAGCAGACCCAGTCCATCGAGCGGCTAGTAACCTCCTCGTCCGCGCTCTCCGCCATCGCCGGCGACCTTGAAGCCGCTGTCGAACGCTTCGTGATCGACGGCGCTCCATCGGCCCCCAAGCTGTCGATGTCGCGCGCGGCGTAGGAAGACGCTCCTCGTTACGTCCCGGTCCCCAGAATTTGGGGCCGGGGCGTTTGTCCTAAGCGAACACATCCGCATAGTCTGCGGCGTACTGTGCGAATGATCGCGCGGGTTTGCCCGTGATCTCCTCGACTGTGGGCAGCACTCGCGCCGCGTAGCCATCTTCGTAAAGCTGGAACAGCTCCACCAGAGCGTCGGCCAGTATCTCGGGAGCGCCCCCGGCGACCATGCCGTCGCGAACCGCTTCGCCCGGCACGGGTACGAAATTAATCGTGCGCCCCGTAATCGCGGACAGCTGCTCCGCGATTTGAGTATAAGAAATCGCCTCGGGGCCGGTGATCTGGTAGATTTTGCCTTCATGGCCGGGCTGGGTCAGCGCTTTGGCGGCGACGGCGGCAATGTCGCGCGTGTCCACGAAGCTAGCCTTGCCGTCCTCCACGGGCGAGTAGATCGCGTTCTGTGTCTTGATCGAACGGACATCGTTCTCCGCGAAATTCTGGAAGAAGCCATTGGGACGCAGGATCGTAGAGGGGACGCCGCTCGCCTGCACGATCTTTTCCTCGGCTCGGTGCCAGCGGCCGAGCGTGATCCCCGGGTCAGCGTCGGCGCCGTAGGCCGAAAGGCGTACGATATGCGAGACGCCCGCCGCCTTCGCCGCGTCCACCAGTGACTGCACGATCTCCGTCGTTCCTCCGGTGAACGGCGTCAGCAGAAAGAGTTTTTCAATCCCATACAGGGCGTCGGCAAACGTGTCTGGGCGCGTGAGATCCATCTCCACGAGTTCCGGCTCGTACGCCATGACATTGCGCGCGCGCAGCTTGGAGCGCACCCCCGCGCGTACTTTGACGCCCTGGTTCGCCAGCTCCGCCGTTAGATCGCTTCCCACCGTACCGTTTGCGCCGGTAATTAAAATCGTTGCCGCCATGTGATTGTATTTCCTCCACGCCATAGTATACGCCGCGCGCGCGGACAATCCATTCCTAAAGAACACGCGCGGACATGTGAAAGTCTCGGCGGGCGTGATGGGGTACTATGTCAACCATTAGCCGGAGAGGAAGTACTGGGATTGAACGCTGAAGAAATCCGTCTCGCACAGTCGCGGGAGCGCACCGCGCATTGGAAGCGCTGGGGGCCTTATCTGAGCGACCGCGCCTGGGGCACGGTGCGCGAAGATTACAGTACCGACGGCTCGGCCTGGGACTATCTTTCGCACGATCTTTCCCGCTCGGTGGCGTATCGCTGGAACGAGGACGGTCTGGGGGGAATCTGCGACCGCCATCAAAAGATCTGCTTCGCGCCGGCGCTTTGGAACCACAAGGACTCGATCCTGAAGGAGCGCCTCTTTGGCGTGACCGGGACTCAGGGCAATCATGGGGAGGATGTGAAGGAGTATTACTTCTACGTCGACTCCACGCCGACCCACTCCTACATGAAGTTCCTCTATAAGTACCCCCAGTCGGCGTACCCGTACGCCGATCTGACAAATGTCAACATGCGGCGCGCCAAGCACGAATCCGAGTACGAGCTTTTGGACACGGGGATCTTCGACGAAGACCGTTACTTCGATGTCGTCGTGGAGTACGCCAAAGCGGGCGTCGAAGATATCCTCATCAAGATCACCGCCCACAATCGCGGCCCCGAGGCCGCGCCGATCGATCTGCTGCCGACGGTCTGGTTTCGCAACACCTGGGCGTGGGGAGACGCCGATGCGGAGCGTCCCGCGCTGCGCTTCGAAGACGACGGCGTTGCCGGCCGCAAAGTGATTCTGCTCGAAGAGCCGACTTACGGCGAGCGCCGTTTGTACTGCGCCGGCGCCCCCTCCCTGATGTTCACTGAGAACGACACTAACCGCCACCGCCTGGGGTTGCCGCCCGGCGGTCCCCATTTCGTCAAAGATGGGATCAATCGCTGTATCGTCGGGGACCACAAAGAAGCCGTCAACCCCGCTCAGATCGGCACTAAGGCGGCGGCGCGATACATGCTGACCGTGGAGCCCGGCGGCAGTCAAAGCATTACCCTACGCTTCACCAATGAAGTGCTAAAAGCCGATTCGAATCACCCGCTGGGAATAGATTTTGACGCCATGTTCGCGGCGCGCATTCAGGAGGCGGATGAGTTCTACGCAGGCGTCATCCCAGGGACTCTGTCACCGGATGCGCGCCAGGTGATGCGGCAGGCGCTCGCGGGTATGCTCTGGTCCAAACAGTTCTATCACTATGAGGTGCAGCGCTGGCTGGAAGGCGATCCCGGGTATTCCAATCTGCCGGCGTCGCGCATGCACGGGCGCAACCATGACTGGGGGCATCTCTATAGCTCCGATATCCTTTCCATGCCGGACAAATGGGAATATCCCTGGTTCGCCGCCTGGGACCTCGCTTTCCACTGCATTCCCCTGGCCCTGGTCGATTCCGAGTTCGCGAAGGATCAACTGACCTTGATGGTGCGCGAGTGGTATATGCACCCCAACGGTCAGCTGCCCGCCTACGAATGGGCGATGGGCGATGTCAATCCGCCCGTCCACGCCTGGGCTGCGTATCGGGTCTACAAGATGGAGGAAAAGCGGCTCGGTTCTCCCGACCGTCCCTTCCTGGAGCGCGTCTTCCACAAGCTGCTTTTGAACTTCACCTGGTGGGTGAACCGCAAGGATCCCGAAGGTCGTAATGTCTTCCAGGGCGGGTTTTTGGGACTGGACAATATCGGCATCTTCGACCGCAGCCAGCCGCTGCCGACCGGCGGCCATCTCGACCAGAGCGACGGCACCAGCTGGATGGCGATGTTCACCCTGAATCTGCTGGCGATCGCCATGGAGCTGGCCAAGGAAAACCCGGCGTATGAAGATGTCGCGAGCAAGTTCTGGGAGCACTTTCTGTACATCTCGGAAGCGATGAACAGCCTTGGCTCTGAGGGCGAGGGTCTGTGGGACCGTGAAGACGGCTTCTTCTACGACGTGCTGCACCTCCCCGACGGTCAGCGTATGCCGGTCAAGATCCGCTCCATCGTTGGCCTGATCCCGCTCTTCGCCGTCGAAACCCTGGAATCCGATGCTCTGGACAAGCTGACCGGTTTCCATCGCCGTATGGAATGGTTTGTCGAACATCGGCCGGACCTGATGCGTAACATCGCCTGTATGGAGACCCCCGGAACCAGCGAGCGCCGCCTGCTTTCGATTGTGTCGCCCAGCCAGCTGCGCGCAATCCTCCGTGTCATGCTGGACGAGGACGAGTTTCTGTCGCCCTACGGTATCCGCGCCGTGTCGCGATATCACAAGGATCATCCATATATCTTCACGGTGGACGGCGTCGAGCACCGCGTGGATTACGAGCCCGCCGAATCCACCGATGGACTTTTCGGCGGCAACTCCAACTGGCGCGGACCGATTTGGATGCCGATCAACTATCTGATCATCGAGTCGCTTCAGAAGTACCACTATTATTTAGGCGACGATTTTAAGATCGAATGTCCCACCGGCTCCGGTCACATGCTTACCCTTTGGGAAGTCGCCGCCGAGCTGTCCCACCGCCTCACGCACCTCTTCGCCCATGACGAATCCGGCCGCCGTCCTGTTTACGGCTACGCCGAGAAGTTCCAGAACGACCCGCACTGGAAGGACCTGATCCTCTTCTACGAATACTTCCACGGCGACAACGGCGCGGGGATCGGGGCGAGCCATCAGACCGGATGGACGGGGCTGGTAGCGAAGCTGATGCAGCAGAGCGGGGAGTAGAGGCGATTTATTTCAAATAATGGGGACGGTGTTAATGGGACCGTCGAATAAAGCGGCCGGCGGTTAAAACCGCGCCTGCATGAGCGCAGAAACCCACCTGCGTGGGTTACATAATC
>NZ_JBDSQY010000209.1:0-24934 GCF_039929585.1 Capsulimonas sp. | reverse complement strand
TGGCCGCAAGACGCCCTATGAGGCGACAGTCGAATGGTACGGGAAACGGCCCGACCTATTTAACCAGGAGCCTACCCAGTTCCGAACGCGTCACAGTTGTTCACAATGTGATGAGACTTGACACGTACGGAGCAAGAATAGCGTCCCTTCGGCAGGAACGCCGCCACGAGGCACAACCGCACGTCGTTCGGACGCTGTACACTCTCCACCAGGCGCGAAACGGCTCCCAACACATGCACATCCGAAGCCGTACCCGAAGGCGCGCCCTTGATTTCAACCAGCATCCACACACCCTGCTGATTATCCTGAAGGTTTTCTCTGCTGGACTTCCGGTACTGTTCTGTAAATAAATTCACATATTCCGGAGCCAGAGTAATCGGCTTGCCCTCGGCGTCCCGCCACGACAATTCGTCGCCGGCTCCCATCGGAGCAATTCCCAAAATGCGCGCATCCGGAATACGTCCATCCATCGCCGGCGTGATTTGGCCGCTCACAGCATCCGTCCCCGCAGCCTCATCCGCATAACCAGGTGCGATGGCGAAGAACAATGGAACGCAGACACAGATCGTCGGAAACAGTCTTCGGATGTTCATCAACTCTCCAATGACTGCGCCGCCGAACCATTGGCGGCGTCCGCGCGCTTCTCAACCCGCCGGACTGCGATCCCGTACGCCTCGGCGAGCCACGGCTTCATGCGTTCAAATGTCGCCTCGCTCGGACTGAGCACGCAGATCCAGGACTGCGGCGCGTACACCGGATGCGGCAGCACCTGATCCAGCACGGTAAAGTCATGCCCCGTCTCCACCACCCCGCGCTCCCCAGGCGGCCCCGGAAGCTCGCCCAGCAGCCCCCGATACGTCTCCTTGCTCACCCCGACATTCAGCCGAAACACCCCCGGCCTCTCCAGATCGGACACCTGATCGTGACGATCCCCGGTCACCAGGGTCACGAATGGCTGCTGATACTTCGGCGGCAAATCCCGCTCGGGATCATAGATAAAGTACGTATCGCCCGACGCCTCCAGAGCGTTGACGCCAGGAAACGTTTCAGTAACATATCGAATGACTGCCGCCTCATCCATAAAGTCGCCTCATTTCTGTCAATCGTTCCCATCAGCCCGCCCTATTCGCCAAGTTTCACACAATCCCCTCTGTCATTTTCATAATTGGTTCCATAGCAGACACTCTTTGTTTTCTGAAGTATTTATAGTCTGTGCGCCACAAGACGCACGATATTACAGAAGAACGGTATAGTAGTTAAGCCGCTTCGCATGAAGTTTCCTGGCTACGGATTACCTCGAAGTATGGAAGGGGAAATTATGAACGACCGACACAGTAAAACTCTTTTGGCGCTTGTTGCCGTCGCTCTCTGGGGCATCCTTATTCGCTCCTTTTTTGACGCACCAGCATTGCAGGCGAAATCACCGGTTCCTCAAGTCCTCACGGCGTCCGTTGTCACTGCCCGCGAATTTCAATTGGTGGATGAAGACGGTAAGAAGTGTGGCTCGCTCACGTGCGAACGTGGGGGATCGACCATGTTAATATTGGGGGAGCAAAGCGGTATTAAGAATAATATTAAGCTGTACACGGAGGGATACGGGGGCTTCTTAGATATGTCGGCTGGTACTGGGCAAAATACGGTGAGGCTCTCCGCCATTCAATCTGATTACATTCCAGGAGATGGCGGCGGTGGCAATCTTCAGCTTAGGTCAGATAAGGATAATACTAGATTGTCGGCCGGACGAATAGCGCTCACCCACGGCGTGCCCCATGTATCCGCAAAATCTGGCAGTGTGGATGTTCCCATTGATGTTAACGCTAAGTCTTTTATTGCGTTGAGTAACCTGCAGACGCCGCCGAAATCCGCTGGGCAGTGACGTAGGTTTACTGTTTATTACGAAATTTGCTGGCGGTTCGCTCACGCCGTAACTCCCAATATGTATAACGCTGCCGGATGCGGCCCAACAATGCGCTGCGTCCGGCGACATCAACCGCTAACCCCGTTTAGACTGCGCCCAGGCGGAATAATCTCCACCAAAGCCCTGGCGCCATTGTCGGAGCGCCATATTGCAGGCCGCGCTCATCATCGAATTGTATTTAACCACGACGAACGAGCGCACACAACAAAAGAAAGCCATCCGTCTCGCCGCTTCTCGCCCCAAGCAAACGCCGAATGGGTCAAGACGGAGATCGAAAAGTTTCTCATCGAAGTGTAACATTCCCGCGCTTCTCGGGTCAGATCAAATAGACCTGCTTTGGGACATGTCTCTCGCTGATCGAATTGGAAGAGGATCAAGAATATGGAAGAGGAACAGCCGCGCGTCATGACAATCGGCGGCTTGCAGATGGAGATCGACACGGATCAGATCACCGGAATGCGTTTAGACTACGCGAAAATCCGACGGCTGCACAAACAGAGCATTGCGTGTATGACGGTGTCCTTAGTATGCACGCTCTTGCCAACAACGAGCAGCCTCGCAATTCCGTCATGGATCACGCTACTGAAATTAACCGCAGCAGTCCTATTCGCCGTGATCTTGGTATTGTCAAAATACGCGCAGAATCATGAACCCAATCGCCCCTTTGTCATCCGGCGCCATCCCAATACGATTCAGATCGAACGCGCCGCCGAACTCCCCTTTCCGGCGGCGGCCCAGGTCACCCTGGATAGCGTACGCGGCGTACAGCAGCGCATCCCCCGCCTGAACATCACGCTGCCCGCCGAGAACAGCAAAAAACCACGGCGGATCGGCCTCGCCCTCTTCCGCTCCCTGACCGACGCCGAGCAGGCGAAGTCAGAGATCGAACAGTTTCTGCGCGCGGACGAAACGAAAGCGAAACCGATCACAGGGTAAGAAATTGCAAGAACACTGGCCGCCACCGCCCTCGAACGCGCCTCGAACACTGACTCTGGGCGTATGGCGCTTGGACATTGATGCAGATCGCATTGCCGGATCGCGGATCGACGACCGAAAACACCGATGGCGCTTCTATTCTCAAGGAGTATTGGTGCTGCTGACGCTGGCGGGCGTCTCCATCACCGTGATGAGCCATGTCCCCGCCCCGCCGGTGACCTTGCAGCTATTTGGAGCAACCGTCGTCCTCTACGCCGGCGCATTCGTCATGCAAAAGATCGGCGCTCGCCAGCTTCCCAGCCGCCCGTTCGTCATTCGCCGCAATCCAAAGACCGTTCAAATCGGGCGGGACGACGCACGCGTCCTTCCACAATCATACATACTAACATTAGCAAATACGCCCGGCGCAAAAGACCCGACGTATCTCCTGAACCTGACATTTCCAGAAGAAAACGGCAAGAAAGCGCACACGATCCGCCTCGCGCACTTCGGGAAGCAAAACGACGCGCGAACCGCCAAAACAGAGATCGAGAATTTTCTAACAGCGACACCGCAGACAATACGAACGGATTGGAATTGATATCTTGGAACAGCAATGGCCACCAGCTCCGGTGAACGCGCCGCGCGTTCTCACACTTGGTCAGGTGCGATTGGACATCGATCGCGACCGTATCATCGGAACGAGGCTTAACTACATCCAGGTCCGTCGAGGCTCCATCATCATGGCGATCTTCATTGCGCTTGTGGCCTGCCTGCTGGGCTTCCTGATTCCAAATCTGACCAATGGACGTCATCTTCCGCTGCCCACGTCGATCCAGCGTCTCCACCTGTTTCTAACGCTGATGATGGTTTTGGTGTTCGCATTCCAGATTTACAATCTCTATCTCGTAAGAGACGACAGGTTCACTCTCCGCCGAAACCCTGCCTCGATCCAGCATGGACACAAAAGCGAGCGTACGCTGCCGCCGTCAGCGCAGCTCGAACTGGCTTCCGTAAACCTGGGCGTAAGAGTGGTTCATCGCGTATTTTTTCACATTGCAAGCGATGACGAGCGGAAATCGGAACAGATATCTCTCGCGGGTTTTCCATCGCTTGCCGACGCGCGAACCGCCAAAGCAGAGATCGAGAATTTTCTAACAGCGACACCGCAGACAATACGAACGGATGGAGATTGATACTTTGGAACAGCAAGGGCCGCCCGAGCCGGCCACGCGCGTATTGAACTTCAGTATGCTGCAATTGGAAATCAACGAGGATCATCTCGAGTGCTTGCGCCCGGCCCGCAGGCTCATGCCGCCCATGGCTTACATCCGCAGCGTAAAAACCGCCTTCCAAATGTTTGGAACGCATGCCTTGGTGATACCCGACATGCGCTTCGTGATACGAAGGTCGCCACTGCGGATCTATATTGGCGACGACTGGACCGGTCACTCCTTGCTGCGGGAAGCGCGGTTCACGGTAGAGAGCGCAGGCAGCGCGGCGCACCCATTCTGGCAGCTGTGGCTCACAATTCCGCCGGACGGCACAGTCAATACGCGGCAGTTCTGCCTGGCGTACTTTTCGTCACCGGAAGAGGCGGAGCAGACAAAGGCGGCCATCGAAGGGTTTCTGACTCTGCCCAAGAAGCCGAAAATCGTCACGCCAAAACGAACAGTCATGGACATCATGGAACGCGTGACCGCGATGCCTGGGCCGTTTGATGAGGGCACGTATGAGGAAATCTGCGAGCGAACGGAAGAGGCCGTGGCCAAGTGGGCGCAAACGGCGCCCATTCAGTGGCTGGGCGTCATAATCGCCTATAGTCAAAGCGATCCGGACCGTTTCCTCTTCGGCGTTCGGGAGGAGATGAGTGAGATATTCGTCGATCCTCAAATACTGATGCTGATGAAAATCTGGAGCTGCAAAGCCCCCGATTACTACCTGCACAAACTCGGCGAAGCGATGCTGGCCGACTCCGGCGGCCCACGCGAATTTCTGATCCGATCTCTGGGCGAGGTCAGCGACGAGAAAAACCTGCCCTGGCTCAAACGTCTGCTTGAGCAAGACACGGCGCTTACCGACATAGAAATCGACGAGATTTTCACAGTGCTGGAGATTAGCCAGCAAGCCGAGGCAAAAGTTCTTTTAGCGCTCCTCTACACTCGAACGCCGCCGGAAATGACGGACATACGCAAATCGATCGACGCAATACTCGAACATCCGAAGCCAGAGTAGCGGGGAAGGATTACCGATATGGAGCAGCAATGGCCGCCGTCGCCAACGAATACGGCGCGCGTGGTGATGATCAGGCTGCTGCTAATGGAGATCGGTGAGGATCGGCTGCTGGCGACGCAGCCGCGCGCGGTCCAAATACAGAAACGAATCCATGGGCTGCTCACCGCTGCGATCGTTCTGGCGCTCGCCTTCGTGGCGCTGCCGATCATCCTCGGGATCGCGATTGTGTCGATCCCAGGATTCCCCGCCGCGCCGGTGCGTGCGCTCACGCCCCTCGTCACGATCCAGCCCTACGCCCGAATGCTGTTGTGGCCGCTGATCGGCGCCCAAGCGATCTTCGCGCTGCTAGCCGCGCTCAACCCGACGAAGCCGTTTGTTCTGCGACGCAATCCCAATACGCTGCAAATCGGGCGCACGGCGCGGTTCGCCCTGCCCGAATCCGCGCAGTTCGTCGTGGCGCATCAGAGCCGCCGCGCGAGCCGCTCACCGATCTATGTTCTCAGGCTCGAAATCCCCGGCCCCGAAAATCGCAATGCTCCCACCTTTGGCCTCGCCACGTTCGTCACGCAAGCCGACGCCGAGCGGGCGAAGGCGGAAATTGAGAGATTTCTGCAAGGGTGACCTCTGAACCCGCGAAGGCGGGTGACCGTACTTTTAGCCGCGAATTCATTCGCCTGCTTCTGGCTTGGCCCGCCGCTGCTTCAGCATCCAATCGTACAGCTCCTGCGATTCGTACGCCTTCGCCCAGGAATTGTGGCTGGCGCTGGGGTAGACGGTGAACTGAACGTCCCCGCCCGCTTTTCGCATGGCGTCAACCATCGCCTGCGCCCCCTCGACTGGGACTAAGGAATCTCCGGCGGAATGGAAAGCCCATGTGGGAATGTGCGCGATGGGGCCGACCAATCTCGGATCGCCGTCTGTCGCCATCGGCGCGAGGGCCGCAAACAGGTCGGGGTAGTATTCGGCCGTCGTCCAGGTGGCGTTGCCGCCCATGGAAAGTCCAGTCACGTAAATACGATCCGGATCAACTCGGTACTTAGCTGAAACCGTATCCAGAAGATCCTTCACCTGGGCTGGGTTCCACCCCTCATCCTCCGGGCATTGCGGCGCGATCACAAGGAACGGAAATTTTCGGCCGCCGTCGGCCAGCATCGGGGGACCATGGCGTTTGACAAGGTCGAGATCCGTCCCGCGCTCGCCCGCCCCATGCAGGAAGAGGAGCAGCGGCCAGCGAGAAGCGTCCTTGTCATAGCCGTCCGGCGTCCACGCAAGATACGGATACGGAACGGCGTCGCCCGTCCGTTTTTTCAGACCGTACGCCCAGACATCGGACGCCGTCCAGGGGTCGCGGAGCGGCGTCGCCGACTTCGTCTCGTAAAGCTGCGCGTAGAGCGCCGCAAACCCCGGGCGGTTTTGAAACGCATCGGAGACGGCTCGGGACAACTGCTCGTCGATGTCCGTAGCATAGGAACGGGCGATCGGCTCCTCGATCCCGAGAAGTGTGGGAATCTTAGGGGAATATGTGAGATGCTCGTTCGCCCAGTCGATCTCGCTAGGCTGACGGAAGAAGATCAGAAAGCGTTTCGCAGCCACTCCTTCTTTTCCCACGATTTCCACACGCGCGCCGTATCGCCCGGGCTTGGTCGCCTGGGTCACCCGCCGGTAATCATTGTCATACCAGGTCGTGCGCAGGGTGTACGGGCCGATCGCGTCCTCCATGCCCCGAGGCTGATCGTAGTCGATTTCGGGAAACCACTCGCCCGAAAACGTAAACGTGGATTTCATGAGAAGTTGCTGGGCCACATTCCGGCGCGCCGCCTTCAAATCCGGCATCAGCATTACGCCCTGGGGGACGCCTTCGAGGACGATCGTCAGCGGGCCATAGCTCTTCGTCCCGGGAGCGGGACAGGGGAGGCGCAGTTTCGCGGCTGCTTGATCTCCCTGTCGGCCAAGGACCATGGCGGCGACGGTTTTAGGTCCGTCCTTGATCGCGACAGGCTTACCAGCCAGCGCGGCGGGCGCCGTCAATGCGAAATCCGTCCACCGAAAGGAGTTGTAAACGGCAATTCCGGCCACCCGGATCGGTGGGCTGGGAAGGACCGAAAGCCGAACCGTCTGCATCTTTTCCGCCACGATGCTGTCGTCCTCCGCAGGGCGCCAGGCGCGCTGCTCCCGGTTGTCCGCGCGCCAGTTGTTCACCGTTATCTGCAGATCCACGGTTTTCCCGACCGTCGGCGTAACCTGCAAATTGGCCCAGGGCAGCAGCGCCTCCACGGTATAACCGTCCTTGTCGTGGGTCGTCGCGATCTGCATTTCCAGAGGATGGAGTGTGCTGGCGCGGTAGTCGAATTTCTGCATCCGCAGCGTCGGGTGCTTCGGATCGGCTCCAGGACTGACAATCACCAGATAGCGCGACCGGCCGTGGGTCCGGTCCATCACCGACAGCTCCACCGAATCCTTCACGTAAAGCTGCCCCGGATTATCGTATTCCTCCGGCGTCCGGTCCTTCACATGGATCAACGCCAGCACCCCGCGCGCATCCCACCCGATCCGCGCTGAAGCCTCCGGCGGCCCATCGCCCCCCGTCCGGTACAGCGCCCCCAAATCCGCCAGCGCATCCACATGCAGCCCCTCACGCCCCCAATCCGACGACGCGCCATCCACCGTGATTTGGCTGACGCGAGGAATATCAAAGACAACCCCGGACTTCGGCCCACGATTTTGCGCGGAGACAGAAGATGCGGCCGCAAACAAGACAATACAAATGGCGATCAATGGACGTGACAGCAAGATGAGATCCTCGTTTCCAAAAAGTGAGATGAGATTAGGCCGCTTCAAGACAATCCATCTATGACTAGGTTGTCGGGCACAATATGAGTACGTCGGAATTTAATATCATGGGCGCCTGCCTCCCAGAGCGCTCTCGCAAGTTCAATCGAGATCACATCAACTCTTGATCTCAAATAGTAGATTGGGAAGATGTCATGCGATGGAACTTTATTACCACTTTTATGCCAAGGCCTATCGCTCACGCTAAATGTGTAAAACGCTTGTGGGGATCGCGCCCAACTGACGCCTACAGCTTCATTCCGTGAAATCGAAATAGGCCGTTCACGATTTATTGAAATGGTTGGATATTCATCATCCCCCACATCTCCAACAACTTCCCGGGAACGATAAAGTGAATGATTTTGACATCCAGGACAAATATTATTTAAGACGACAACAGGGTCAATATCGACACGAAATCGAAATGCACGCGGAACAATTATCTGCGAATAATCATCGTTTTTCTTCAACGGCCTCAAGGCGACGCCAAACGATTCCAGTGTGTCGTAAAGGGATTTATGTGCAATCCATTCCCAATGATACGTCTGCTGGAGTTTTGACTTACTCGATATTTTGAGATTAAGGTCTGATATCTGTTTGTCGGCAATACGCTCGCAGTGATCGCAAGCCCATCTCAATTCTATGGTCTTGTTGAAGTTCTTAATTACAGGTGACTCAATAAGGCCAGGCATCAATATCTCAACGAAACTATTATCTTCAATATCATCAAAATCATATTTTTCATCAATAACAATACTCTTTATAATGGATTTGCTCTGATAAATCGAACTCCCCCACTCAATTAACTCTTCAGCAACCAGACTGGTCGTTTCGACATTGCATATCGCTCGCTCCACATAATCACCGAACACGATACCAGGGTCATCGGACACGATATCAGGAACAAGAAAGTATAAAGATTTTGGCAGAAAAGAGATGGTGATTTCCCTTGAGTACCGAAATATGATGGATGCGACTATTCTCATGGTTGTGTTATCGAACGAACTATGCCTTCTTTGGATTTTCTGCAAGCCCCGTTTGATATCTCAGTGGAGGCGTTTCCAACAGGACAGTGCAAGCGGCGATCAGTCGGCGTGACAGCAAATGAGATCCTCGTTTCGAGAGAGCGAGATGATGGTCATATCTTACACGATAAACCGGGCATTATCCGCGCAGGCAAGAACCATGGAGTTTAACTGAATAACTGACGTTACGCAAGCCTCTAGCCGGCGAATGAATTCGCGCCTATAAGTACGGCCACCTGGCTTCGCGGGTTCAGAGATTTGTTTCGCAGGCGTGGTTGAATACGCCGTAAGATTGACGGTTTACCTCCGCCAATTTCTGAACCCGCGAAGGCGGGTGACCGTACTTGCAGGCGCGAATTCATTCGCCGGGCATCTTGCATTCGTCGGGCAATTGCGTCATTAAGTCGGCAAAATGCATCACATCCCGCCCATTCGGGCCTGAAAGGCGCCCAGCACCTCTTGCCTTGCGCTGGCGTCGTAGACCGCAAACGTCACATGGGTGAAGCAGTTTTCGAATGGGCCGCCGGGGCCGAGCGCTTCGACGAACAGGTCTGCGATCATCACGGGATCGTTTTGGAAAACGCCGCAGCCCCAGGCCCCTAAGATCAGCGTGTCGTGACCGCGCTCATAGGCGACCCACAGCACTTTGTGCAGCCGCGCCGCAAGCGTCGGCCGGATCAATGCGACATTGTGCGGCTCGTTGCGGCGCACCGCGCCCGCATTGACTGCGGGGGATGTGATAAACGACGCCATATACGCAGTCTCCAGCAAAACGCCGTCGTCATCGCGGATCACGGGGACGCGCGGCGAATAGATCATATGGTCCGAGTACAGACATGTCCCCAGCTGACGGTGATGATCGTACATTAGCCGCTTTTTCAGAAGGCACGGATACAGCCCCGACGACCGCGCCAGTGACTCTTCCTGCGCCTGACTCCCGTTCAAAAACCCGCCGCCCGGGTTCTTAGCCGAAGCAAAGTTCAGCGCCATTGGATTAGCCGCCGCCAGTCGGCGCGCCGCCTCCAATGTCGTCTCCGCCGTCACCTCCGCCAACGTCTCTCCAGTGCGCTTCACGCACGAGGGAACCGGATCGGAAGAGTCCACCGGTGTGTATAACTGAGTCCCTGCCAGCGCCGCCGCCTGAACGTCCCGAACCTCCACCACCCGCCCCGACGGCGCCGTGTAACGCCCCGCCTCAAAAATCGCCAGCGTCTCTTGCGCGGCTTGTATTCGTGTTGATTTCTTCATTGTATTATGTACACTATCGCCTCCAAAGAACCATTTGAGAAGGAAACACTCATCCAGATGTCTGATAGATGAGAGGGATACGATCAGGAGCAAACGCAATGAGCAATCAGTGGCCGCCGACGCCGAAAGTCGGGCATGAAGATGTGACCGTTGAATTTTTGGAAATGAAAATCGACGGTGAAAGCCTGCGGGCGACGCAGCCGAATTATGAGAAGGACACACGTAACAAGCGGATCATCCTGGCTGTCTTTTACACCTTCGCCCCACTCTATTATCTCTTTGTGCACAAATATTTCCAAGCGCCGCTATCCGTGCTGCTTCCGCAGCTTGCGATATACAGCTTGGGGTCGGTACTGGGATATCTTTTGGTCAGGCGGATCATCGCCGGGGGACAGACGCACCGGCCATTTTGCATTCGCCGAAACCCCAGAACATTTCAGATTGGAAGCGAAGCCGAGCGCCCACTGCCACCAGAGGCGCTCTTTTCCGTGTCGCGTTTGGGAACCAGGCTCCACCAGCTGATATTGACAATACCGGGCGAAGCGGACCGGAAGAGCGCGCTAATCCTACTCTCGATATTCAAAACTCCAGAATCCGCGGAGCGAGCGAAGGCTGAGATTGAGGGATTCTTGAATCTCCATGAGTAGCGATGGCAATTGGGCGTCTCATGGCCGTTGGATTCATCATTGATCATAGGCGCGTGCGTCGGCGCATGATCTGTTCGTGCTTTTTCTGTAGTTCCGGGAGCACGTGACGGAAGTTGAAGACCAAATCGTCGATGGTCTGGATGGGGCGTGGGAAGCCGACTTCCCAGACACCCCAGCGATTGCCGCCTGGCGGCTCAATGCCGTGCACGCCCTCGGTGTCCATATCCCAGACAATGCCGGCGCGAGAGCCGTCGGGCGCTTCGACAAAGCCGTCGCCGGACGTGCAGCCTTCCGGGTATTCGGGTTCGATAAACTCGGTGATAGCGCCATAGCGCCAGCCGTCGGTGTTGGTTTCCTCAATGAGAGGAAAGCTGTCATAGGGACGATCTGGCTTGGGAGGCGGAGCGTCGTTCGCCTCAAGCTGCGCGAGCATGGGAGCGATGGCGCGGTCAACAGTGCGCAGGTCCGCTTCCGAGAGGCGGTGGATCATTCGCATCTGAATTTTGAGCCCCCTGACGGCAAGTTCACGCAGGACTTCCTGGCGGGCGCCGTGCAGGGTGAGCCCGCGCGAACAGACAGTAAGGCGTAAGCTGGAGGCGCTGTAAATTACCGAGCGTACGAACCGGCTGTTCTGCGGCAGCGTGGCGCTGACATGAACGGTCTGAATGTGCTTTCGCCATTCGGGAGGCGCAACGGCGAAAATGGCCTTGATGTCGCTTCGGTCCAGCGCATGCGACGGCGGCTTGTCGATCAGATCGATGGAGATTCTCATCTCGCCATCATTCCCAGTGTATCCCGAGAGATAGGGATTGGCTGTGCTTGTTTCATGGTCCTGCTGACCTTATCGCCGCCCGCGGCACGTCTGAGAAAGACCGGCAATCAAACATCTTCGATCCGAACGATCCCGCCATACTCGTGGGAATATAGCTGCATGCCGCCTTCGAGTTCCCGGGCATGCTGCGTGAGCCATTCACTGAAGCTTCGCGCGACGACCTCGCGCTCGGGCGCGTCATGCCACATCGTGATGATCTGTCCCGCCGCTCCGCACGGCGCCGGGTCGAGATCCAGGCAGTAGTGGTCGCCGTTGGCGTTGCTGGCCAGCGGGATCCACCCGGCGCTCCACCAGTCTCGCTTGACGCCATCATCGGGATCGCTCTCAATGCCGTCGAACACACTGGCGTCGCGCAGGTCTTTCCAGACGCGCCATTCGTTAACCACGCGACGGATGGAGAGCAGGTCAAAACTATCGATCAGGGAACCGCCGATGGATGAGTAATTGTGATCGTACTGTTGGCCATTGCGAAATCGATAGGACTCGCGCACGTCGTCGGGAAATTGGATGCCCATCTCTTGTTCGGCGGTGTTGATCTCGGCTTGAGAGGCTCCGGGCGCCATGCCCGCGAGGATCTCCGGCGCGCCGGTGCTCAGCCACGTATCGATACGATCCCAGGCATTGCTGATATCAGTCATTTCCCCACCCCGCGCGTTGATATCTCATCATACCAGCGGGCAAGCCATGAGAGGTTAGAAATGACATGACGCCGGGCGCCGATCGTTGAAATTCTCACGCGATGAGAATTGATCTGAAGTTAGGTATGATGGATCAAGATCAGGATCCATACGAAACCGCCCTCCATCACTAAGATTACTAACGATGCCCGAAGCCTGAATTATGATTCTCACTCAACCCCGTGATCCTAGATTTACCACCACTCGTCGTGGCGGCGTTCTCACTGACGATCACCATCACCTTCTTGCGGTATGGGCCGCCGCATGCGCGGAGCATGTGCTGCATTTCTTTGAGGAAGCGCGGCCCGAAGACGACCGGCCGCGACGTGCGATTGAGCAGGCTCGGGCATGGAGGCGCGGCGAGGTCACGATATCACAGGACCGTGCGACGGCTTATCGATCAGGTCGATGCAGATATGCATGGCGCTATTTGGAGGCCGGATCTAAATAAAAGACGTAACAGAGCATGAAGGCGGCTATAAAATAAGCTCCCATGCCGCCGTGATTCCGAAGCATGAAATACGCAATTGGGAGAAGCACGGCGTACGCAGCCGCGATCCAGGCTACAAGGATCAGGCGTCTGCGTAGCGTCTCGGAATTTCCGAGCAGTATTCTGCGTAACGTCTTCTTCGGGTGAGGCGAGGCAGGGGCTGGTTCGATTTCGCTCATGGAGTAATTATACTGCGCTCCACACGATTTTGCGCGATGTGTTTTTCGTCGGCGTGCGTGAGGATGGCGATGGTTTTGGAGTGGTCTTGCTGGAAACGGTCTGCGTATTCCTGGATGAGGTCGAGCGCGGTTTTGCCATCGTGATTGCGCACGTCGATGTCCGCGCCGGCCTTGAGGAGAATGTGGAGAACATCGCCGCGCGCTTGATGCATGGCGTGCATCAGGGCGGTGCGTCCCTGGTTGTCCTGAGCGTTGACATCGGCGCCGAGTGTCAAAAGCAGTTCCGCAATTTCCGGTCTATGACCGAGTCTAGCGACGCTCATGAGCGCGGTTTTGCCATCGTTAGCGCGGGCGTTCACGTCGGCGCCGTGTTCGGCGAGGAAGCGCAGGGCTTCGATCCGCATGGATGCGGCTGCGACCATCAGCGGCGTTGTGGCGTCGTCGGATCGCGCATGGATGTCCGCGCCGGCTTCCAGCAGCACGGCGCAGATTTCCACAGTGGCAGCAGGGACAGTAGGGCTGTAGTGCGCCGCAGCGTAGTGCAGGGGCGTTTGGCGGACGTTGTCTCTTGCGTTGACATCCAGCCCCAAGCCGAGCAAGTAATGCACCGAGGCAATGCCGCCACGCCACGCGGCAAGGTGAAGCAGGGTTCGGTCGGCGCGGTCCACGGCGTGAAGATCCGCGCCGGCGTCGATTAAGGCGCGCATGCAGTCGATGCTGCCTCGCAGAGCAGCGTCCACCAGCGGCGGCTCTCCGAATCTGCCAGGCTCATTCGGGTTGGCGCCGGCGCGCAGCAGGGTGGTGACTTGCGCGGCGTCGCCCGCCAGAACAGCTCGGTAAAACTTTGTGTTGCGTCTCTTTTTGTCTTCCATGAGAGATCTATTATACTGGAGCAATGAGAGACTGAGGGCGATGATGCGGGAATGGCCGCCGCCAAATCACCACATTAGGCGGCGGCCGTTTGTTTTATCGCTTCGCGATAGCGTCGTCATTGCCGGCGGTCAGGAAGCTGCGGACCATGGGCGACCCGATCATATCGTGCGGGAAGCCCCGCTCGATCTTGCTGGCTTCGTCCAGCTTCGCCAAATGTTCGGCGCTGAGCGTGACATCGACGGCGGCGAGGTTGTCGTTGATCTGGCTCACCTTGCGCGTGCCGACAATCGGGATCACGCTCGGCCCCTGCGCGAGCAGCCACGCCAGCGCCACTTGAGAAGGGGTCGTCCCGATCTCGGCGGCGACATCCACCACCACCTGCGCGATGGCAAGGCTCCGGTCCGTCAGGAACCGGTCGGCCGAGCCGAAATCCCCCATCGATGTCAGCCGCGTTCCTTCGGGCCGCGCAGTGTTGTACTTACCGGTCAGAATCCCCTGCGCCAGCGGCGACCACGGGGTGACGCTCAGGCCCAGCGCATTCGCCATCGGAATCAGGTCGCGCTCCGGCGTCCGCTCAACCAGACTGTACTCGATCTGCAGCGCCACAAACGGCGACCACCCGCGCAGCTCGGCCAGCGTATTCGCCTGCGAAACGATCCACGCCGGCGTATCCGAAATCCCGACATAGTTCACCTTGCCGGCCCGCACCAGGTCATCCAGCGACTGCATCACTTCCTCCACCGGTGTGGTGAAGTCCCAGGCGTGCAGCCAGAGCAGATCGATGTAATCCGTCCCCAACCGCTTCAGGCTGCCCTCCACTGACCGCCGCAGATTCTTGCGGTGATTGCCGCCGCCGTTCGGGTTGCCGGCGTTCTCCGGCGCGCCCGGCTTGTCGTTGAGCGAGAACTTGGTCGCCAGCACAAACCGATCCCGGTCCTGCGCGATCAGCTCCCCCACGATTCTTTCGCTGCTGCCGTTCGTGTACATATTCGCCGTATCGATAAAGTTACCGCCCGCCGCCACAAAAGCGTCGAACACCGCCTGCGAATCCTCCTTGCCCGCGCCCCAGCCCCAATCCTCGCCAAAGGTCATCGTCCCCAGACAGATCTCCGAAACGCGCAGCCCGCTGCGCCCCAGCAGTTTGTATTTCATGGTGTTCTCCTCCAAATTCGATACTATGATTATGAAAGGACCGAGCCAATGACGCGTAACCGATTACTCGCAAATTCTTGAACGATCCTCTCAGCAGGCGTGCGCGGCGTAACAAAATCTGTTGCGATCCGTTTTACCTGAAGTACCGCGTGTGCGACGTTTGAACAAGTCTTTAGCTTTATCTTTAGTTCGGCGTAGAATATACCGATAGTAAACAGTGCTTAGACAAGAGGTTTAATGCATCTCAATTGTGGTTTGGATTAATTCTGAGAGGGTGGAATAATCGCACCGACGGATGATTGATGCGCAGGCGCACTGTTCTTATTTTAAGCGTCCTGGCGCCTTGTTATCTGAGGCCGCGTCCACTGACCCTGTTTTCCAATCGACCTTTGAGCTTCGACACCATGGAAAGGTTCTTTCAATGATCACTCTCTCGCCCTCACTGCGGCGCGCCGGACGCAATTCCGGACTAATGTCCATCGGCGTCCTCTCGACCCTGGGAGCTCTCTCGTTCACCCACGTCGGACCCGCGCAGGCTCAATCTTCGTCCCCGACCCTCGCATCCCTTCAGGCGAATATCACCAGGCTGCAGACCGTAACCAACGAACTCAACGGGCGGGTCAACAATCTCCTGGTCAAGACTACCAGTCTGCAAACGCAGATCATCTATTTGAAAGCCCATCCGACCCCTGGACCCGCCGGCCCGCAAGGCGCTAAAGGTAACACCGGCCTGCCAGGCGTGAAGGGCGATATCGGCCTGCCAGGCGTGAAGGGCAACACCGGCCTGCAAGGCGTGAAGGGCGACACCGGCCTGCAAGGCGTGAAGGGCGACATCGGCCTGCAAGGCGTGAAGGGCGACATCGGCCTGAAAGGCGTGAAGGGCGACACCGGCGACATCGGCCCCAATGGCCCGCAAGGCCTCAAGGGCGACATCGGCGACACTGGCCCGCAAGGCGTCCAGGGTGACATCGGCGTTCAGGGCCCGCAAGGCCTCAAGGGCGACATCGGCGACGCTGGCCCGCAAGGCCTCAAGGGCGACATCGGCGACATCGGCCTGCCAGGCGTGAAGGGCGACACGGGAGACCCTGGATCGCAGGGAGCAAACGGCGCGCAGGGAGTTCAGGGGCCGGCAGGTCCTGGGTTCACGGCGGACAAGATCGCGATCCTCGACACGATGATCCTTTCGGGCAACACGCTGGCGATCAGCGGCGTCAATGTCCAGATCGTCGATGGGAGCGGAACGACCCAGAACACGTCGGGACTTGGCAACTTGATCATCGGCTACAACGAGCCTAACGTTAACTTCAACCAAGTGCGCACCGGCAGCCATAACTTGATTGTCGGCGACGGCAACGACTACACCTCTTACGGCGGTATCGTCGCCGGCTACAACAACAGTGTCACAGCGCCATACGCTTCGATCACGGGCGGCGAAGACAACACGGCGAGTGGCGGCAGTTCCTCCGTCAATGGCGGCCGCAGCAACACAGCGAGCAACCAGTATGCCACCGTCAGCGGCGGCTACTTGAACATGGCGAACGGCTACTCTTCCTCCATCAGCGGTGGCTACAACAACACGGCGAGCGGCACCTATTCCTCCGTCAGCGGCGGCGGCAACAACACGGCGGGGAACACCTATTCCTCCGTCAGCGGCGGCGACAGCCTTACAGAGATTGATTACTTCGGCTGGATGGCCGGCAGCCAAGGCTCGACTCCGACGAGTGGTAATTTCTCGTCCCCCTAGGTTCGCCTACTTCGATCCTCAAAATACCGATCACGGCCCGGAGACGCACAGCGTTTCCGGGCCGCGTTTGTTTTTCTTCTCTCATACGATTGCTGAAGAGGGTTACGCCCGAGGAAGCTCGGCGCTCCAAAGGGACAAATTACGGGACGTCGCTGGCGAGGGACGCCTGTCGATACCGTAGTTTCATTCTTTGGTTTCGGCCCCTCCCGATTTGGCCCCTGCCCCATCCTGAGGTTTCGGCCCCCATCCCCATCCTGGGGAGTAGGAGAGGCGTTCGTCGCACTCTGGTCCCCCAGGATGGGGCGGAGGGGCCGAATCTTAAATCGGGGGCAGGAATCGCAATCCCAGCAGTGAAATACAACTCACTGCCTAACTGCTCGTGGTGGCTCTGTGACGGACAGTACGGAAAGACGGATGATCGAGAAGAAATGACAACACAACCATTGAGACGGTTACCCTTCTTGTACTTTGTGCAGAATACAAATCTCCCAGCGGTGCGTTCCGGCAAGCACAACGGCCGCGACAGCGCATGTCTACTGATTCCAAGAAATGGGCCGGCGAAATAGCTGGTAACATAACTCCATGATCACCCACATGCGCCGCCGGAAACTATTCGGTTTGCCGCTCACCTTGCTCTTGCTCGCCGCGCCCGGTGCGCAGAGCGCCTCGCCGCCGCAGTACCAAATTGTGGAGATTGCCGCCAGCGCCAACGAAATGGTGGACGGCTTGAGCTTGAACGACAGCAATGAGGCGCTCGTATCGATCGGCAATGGTCCGCTCGGGCAGCGCTTTTTTTGTATACGCATGGCGCGCTCAAAGACTTGAAGCTCAAAGGGTTTCCCGACCAGGCTGTGCTGACAGTGACCAACGATCATCGACTGCTGGGGACCGCGCAGTCCAAAACCAAGCCCATTCGGGTCTTTTATCTCGATGCGCAGCAGCGCATTCATTGGCGATCCGCTCCCGGCAGCTGTACTCAGCCACGGATGAACGGCAAGGGAGAGATGATTGCGCGGATGCGTCCGACCGATCAGGAGGGTTATAGCGTTGCTTATTGGAACGCTGCGGGCGCGTTCCGGGAAATCCCTTTGCCTTACGAACGAGTGGACGTCGTGGGGTGGATAAACGATTCCGAGTTTCTCGTGATGGGCAATATGGAGCCTGACCGATCGTACTCGGTGATTGTCAATGCGAAGACCGGAAAGACCCGGCGAAAGATCACGCATGCTGGCCGTTGGTCTCTGCGGGTCAAAGCGGTGAGAGCGGATGGAGCGTTTGCCGGCAGCATCTCTTCGAAGAACGAGGAAGGCGCGCCGTTCAAGTTTGTCCATGGGCGTGTTGTCAAATTGCCTTACGGCGGCTTCACGAACGCAGAAGCGATGGCGATGGACGGCGGCGAGAACGTTGTCGGAACCACATATGACCTGCATGAGGATCACACGCCTCCCGACGCCCATACCCTCAGTAAGTTATTAGCGCCTCAGGACAAAGAGCTTTCTGCCAAGGACAAATCTTCCCAAGTGGTAGAATGGCAGTCGGCCCTGATTTCGAGGCAGACGGCGACGTTATGGGTCGGAAAACAGCGATACGATCTGAACCGCCTTTGTAAAAACGCGAACGGCTGGAAACTTCAGTCCGCGACCGTGATCAATGCGCGCGGGGTGATCCTCTGCAATGGAATGCACAACAGACACAGGATGGCGTGCCTGCTCATTCCTGAAACCAAAGGAACGAGATAAGGCGCTGGTCTTGTATAAAACATGAAACACATATTCATCGACCTCATTAATTATTGTGACCATCGGTATTTATCAGATGACGATCGGGATTTGCCGGATGTAATTTTGTCTGCAATAGGCAGATGGGGCGATGAATACGTGAATTCCGCAGCAGGCTGGGTGATCCAATGTTTGTGGTGGGATAGAAATGGTCATCGGAAGGATCGGTTTGGAAAAATAGCGGTTCCTATTGAGAGTGATTTAGGCAAGATGATGAGACAATGGGTGACAGAAACGCCCGAATTGACGGCCTTGTTTGAGGTGCGAGAAGACGATATTTACTTACGTGACGATCTGCCAAGTCATGAAGTGGATGAGATGGCGGCGTGTGCTCGGGAATTCGTATTGCGGCATGTGCATGTCCGTCCCATGTAAGGAAGTTCCTATGACCACGCAGCAAGAACTCGCCCAGTTGATCGAGCGCTACACGGATGGCGACGGAGCATTTCCTACGGCGATTGCTCCGCTCACCGTGTACAAAGTCTCGGAGCCGACGCAGCCGATCATAGGAGCGTTCGCGCCGGTTTCGGGACTCTTCCAGCCGTCGTTCTGCGTGGTGGCGCAGGGGCGCAAGCGGGTGACGCTGGGCGAGGAAAGCTATGTCTACGACACGGCGCACTGTCTGCTGCTGTCGGTCGATCTGCCGTTCTTCGCACAGGTCCTGGAGGCGACGCCGGAAAAGCCGTGCCTCAGCCTGCGGCTGGGTCTGGATGTGGGGGAGATCGGCGCGCTGATGGTGGAGGCGGACCGCACGCTCGGCGCATCGGCTCCGCCGGAGCGCGGCGTTGCGGTCAGTCCCATCGGCGGCGTGCTGCTCGGCGCCGTCACGCGGCTGCTGTGCCTCCTGGAAACGCCCGAAGACATTCCCATTCTCGCGCCGATGGCGATCCGCGAGATCCTTTACCGACTGCTGCGCGGCGAGCACGGGGCGCGGCTCACCCAGATCGCGCTGGACAACAGCCACACCCAGCGTATTGCCCAGGCAATTGACTGGCTGGGCCGCAACTTCGACCGCCCCGTGCAGATCGAAGACATCGCCCGCGAGGCGAGCATGAGTCCGGCGGGCCTGCACCGCCACTTCAAAGCCGTCACCGCCATGAGCCCGCTGCAATACCAGAAACACCTGCGCCTCCAGGCCGCCCGCAGCCTCATGCTCAGCGAAGACCTCGACGCCGCCACCGCCGGCCTCCATGTCGGCTACGAAAGCCCCTCGCAGTTCAGCCGCGAATACAGCCGTCTCTTCGGCGCCCCACCCCTGCGCGACATCGCCCGCCTGCGCGCCACGGGATAGGCGTGCTTTTGTCAGCGCATCAGAACCGCTTTCGCGGACGTTCCCTGAGATAAGCAAGCCAGACAATCGCCTCTGCGCCGCCGAAGACGCACAAGGCGAGGTTGGTAAATAGATAACTGGGCGAAAATATCAGGAAAAACGTTGCACAGAGGCTAATCGAATAACTGCGCCGAAGGCCCTTTTGGAACGCCGCCGCCAGCAAGCGATAATACTCCAGCCGTTCGCCCACTGAGGCTTGCGGTAATCCTTCAGGCTGCAAACGTTCGTCCATTTCGGGTTCCTCTCCCAGTCCCATCTCGCATCCTGGCTCCTGTCATCATTAGCGTCAATCTTCATGCTTCCAGTCAAGTCCCTGATCCAGCGTTCCAGACTGTGCGTATGTCTTGGCTGCCGGTGAATGTATGATAATGGCCATCGCATCCATTGGACACGAGCAGATAGTGCTCTCCGCCTCCCATACTCATCATCACTTCGGTGTTTCGAATACCGTCCAGCCGCCGAATCGCCTGCTCGATCTCATCCCAGCCAGGATCGGTAACATTAACTTCAAGATCGCCATCCGCCGCCAAATACGTTACATACATCGAATGTCCCCCATTTGACGATTGCGCGTTTTTATGGCGCGCTCGCCCCTCGCAGCAGTTCAAACAGCGCGTCGTTGAAGTAGTAATTTTCTTTCTCGTACTTCCGTTTCGAGAGCAGGTCGATTCGTACGAGTTCGTCCAAATATTTCGCAGCCGTCTGGCGCGTGACTTGCAAATCGTCCATCACGAAATCGATCTTGGTGTACGGGTGTCGGAATAGATTGTTAATGAGGTCTTGACTGTAAATTTTCGGCAGTTCATCACGCATCTTGTGTTTGTACGCCAGCATCAGCGTTTGGATTCCCTGCACCATCGCAATCGTCTGGCGCGACGTTTCTTCAACGCCCTCCAGCATGTAAAGCAGCCAGGGCTCCCACTCGCCATCTTTTCTCACGGATTGCAGCAGACGATAATAATCCGACTTGTGCTGATTGATGTAGCGGGAGAGATATAAGATAGGACTCCCGAGAAGCCCCTGCATCACAAGATAGAGGATATTGATGATGCGCCCCATCCGTCCGTTCCCATCATAAAATGGATGAATGCTCTCAAAGCGATGGTGGATGACCGCCATCTTTATCAACGGATCCCAATCGCTCATTCCATCATCGTTGATGAACTGCTCTAAATTGGCCATCAGAAAGGCAATTTCGTCTGGATGCTGTGGGGGCGTGTAAACAATTTCGCCAGTCTGCTGGTTTTTCAGGGCCGTACCAGGGAGTTTGCGAAATCTCGCCTGATTATCTTCGATACAGGCATGCATTTCCAAGATGTCGTTGTTGGTCATGAGACCCGTGCGCCGGATTTGATCGAAACCATTGCGCAGCGCGGTAGCGTAATGGTGCACTTCCTTGGCCTGAATGGAAACGAAACTCTGCGCCTGACTGTCGCTGCGATATAGTTCGTCGTGTGTCGTGACGATGTTTTCGATCGCCGAACTGTCCTTGGCTTCCTGAAGAGAGAGAGTGCTGATCAAGATACTCTTGTTCGGAATACTCGCCACGACGCCTTTTAGCTCCGCAAGCGCCTGATGGGCTTTGGCGAGCTTTCGAAGTACGGATTTCGTCTCAATATCGCCAATGTTTGGCAGCAGCGGTAATGTGTTCAGCATAGTTGGTTTCAGGAAAGTTAGGATGGCGCGATACTCATGTTAACGAAACGGCGTTTTCGTTAACATGATACCCAGGTCATGTTAACGAAACGGCGTTTTCGTTAACATGAGAATACGCCTCTGAAGTCGCCATCACGAAAAATCGCGGAATGATTGAAGAATTATCGCGCCAAATCCTGGTATAAATCCTATGGAGCCTTTGCGCCAGTGACAGCGAGAGCCATATCTATTCCGTGCAGCGAAAACCTAAAGAGAAGTAAGGTTCATGACGCATCCCGACCCCGACGATCAATCTGATGGCCTGGACGCCGCCCGGCGCGCGCTTGCGGAAAGCGAGCGGCGGTACCGGACACTGTTCGAGACCATGGCGCAGGGTGTCTACTATCAGGACAAAGAGGGAAACATCACCACCGCCAACCCCGCCATGCTGGCTCTGCTGGGTGTGAACATGGACCATCTGCAGGGGCGGGAGCCGCTCCCGGAGGGCTGGCGCATGATGCGCGAGGATGGGACACCGCTGCCGACCGAAGAACGCGCCTCGATCCGGGCGATCCGCACGCGTAAGCCGGTGATGGGAGCGATCATCTGCTTTTTCAATCCCAAGTTCGGCGAGATCCGATGGCTGCGCGCCAACGCCACCCCCGAACTTGATCCGGTCACCGGGGAATCCATCGGCGCCTACACGATCTTCGAGGACATCACCGAGCGTCGGCGCTCCGAACAGGCCGCCACGGAAGCGGCGCGCACCATCGCCACGGTTTTGGAGAACGTCACCGACGCGTATTTCGCCCTCGACAAAGAGTGGCGCTATATCTACGTCAACCGCCAGGGCGAGCAGACCGCAGGATTTTCCCGCGAAGAGCTGATCGGTCGCCGCATCTGGGACGTTTATCCGGAAATCCTGGGAACCGGGTTTCAAAAGCAGTTCGAACGGGCGATGACCGGCGGCTCGCCCGTAACCTTCGAAGAGTACTACGTCGGCTCCCAGACCTGGTACCGAGCCCACGCCTACGCCACCCCCGAAGGCTTAGCCTTCTACCTGCGCAACATCACGAACGAGCGACGCGCCAGTGAAGAACGCCGGTTCGCCGAAGATCGCCAGCGCGAGTTCATGCGCGATGTGCTCGCCAGCGTCACCGGCGGCAAGCTGCGTCTGTGCTTCAGCGCCTCCGACCTTCCGAGCGATCCCCCCAGCACGGACGGTATCCCGCTCACCCTGACCGAAGGTCTGCGGCCCCTGCGCCGCCGCGCCGAGGAGGCCGCGCACACCGTCGGCTTCGACTCGAACCGCACTTATGACCTGATCCCCGCCGCCGGCGAAGCCGGCATGAACGCCGTCGTCCACGCCGGCGGAGGCGGCGCCTACGTGCGTATCCTGCCAGGCCAGGTCGTCCAAATCTGGATCGTCGACGAAGGCCCCGGCATCTCCATCGAAAACCTGCCCCGCGCCACCCTCGAAAAAGGCTACACCACCGCCGGAACCCTCGGACACGGTATGAAGATGATGCTCCGCGCCGTCGATCGCGTCTACCTCCGCACCACACCCAACGGCGCCACCGTCGTCCTCGAACAAAGCCCACACCCGCGCAGCGACTTCATGCTCAACGACTGGTGACAGGAGGCGGCGTCAATCTTCCCGAACATCCTCCAGCATCCGTCGGCGCGCGGTTTCGATCGATGCATGCAGCTTCGCATGCAGCACGTCGCGCGACGGCAGCACCGTCAAGTATTCCGCCACATGAATGCCGCTCTTGTCCAGCTCCAGCAATTCGATCTGCTCGGTCTTCTTGCCCGCGCAGAGGATAATCCCAAGCGGCGACGCCTCACCCACCTCCTGCTCGTGCTTCGCCAGCCAGCGCAGATACAGCTCCATCTGGCCTTTGTACTCCTCCCGAAACTCACCAATCTTCAAATCCACCGCCACCAGCCGCTTGAGCTTCCGATTGTAGAACAGCAAATCGATATAAAAATCGTCCTGATCGATCTGAAGCCGCTTCTGCCGAGCGACAAACGTAAAACCCGCGCCCAGCTCCAGTAAAAAAGCCTCGATCTCGCGCAGGATCGCGTCCTCTAAATCCTTCTCCAGATACCGATCCTTCAAACCGAGAAAATCCAGGACATAAGGATTTTTCAGCAGCAGATCGGGAGCTGACTCGGCAAAACCATGCACCCGCTTGACTTCCGTGCTGACATGGTGAATTGCTTGCTGCCGCGCGCCGTCGATCAGCGCACGGATATCGTCTACAAGCGGCGTGGGGGCCGACAATTCTTGTTCATTATTCATTCGTTTGAATGTCTTTCCTCGTCGCGAGGAACGCCCAGCGCGGCAAGCAAACAGGGTCCGAGCTTGACGGCGACGAGCAGCGGCCCCAGCATTCATTTACGAATGCGCTTGGGCTGGATTTTTATCTGGACGCGCGTGGTTCCGGCGGCCAGAGTTCTGGGGTCCCAGATCAATGGGACGCCGAGCAGGCGCGCCGCTTCTTCGGCGTACTCCGCCGTCGCAAACTCTCGGGATCGGCCCAGTGTCGATCCATAAGAAGGCGATCCCAAACAAATCCCGGTCCGATCCGGATTTCCCTGCTTGCGACGCAGATACACGCGTCCGGTCTCTTCATAGATAAAGACGCCCGAAAACTCGTCCATAGAACCCGTCCCCACCGCTATCGCCCCTGGCCAAATGCTGCGCGTCACATAAGTTCGGCGCGCCAAATCGACCGTCATCTCCCGAGGCGCCATCATCCGCGCAAGGATCCACACGCACACACACCAAAACACCGCCATTCCGCCGAACGACAAAGTTGTCGCCATGTTCCACGATCCCTTTGTGCTGAGACCGAAATAAAACAAAGACAGGAAGAGAAACACGATGGCGCTCAAATACCAGAGAACGGGGTCGATGCGGCTGAGGAGCGGCGCACGAATGGCGACCTTATCATCACCGGCTTTTGTGACCCAGGAATTCGACGGAATGCGTGCGCCTATCTTTTCGAACATATTCCCTGCTTTCGATTCTGGAGCCCCGCCCGTGAAACTGACGCCCACGCCAGCCAAGCTTGCCGCAATGGCGCAGTGAACCGATATTCGTTGGAGTGGGGCGAATAACCTGCCGGATTCACCTAACCCCCCATCGAGCTAAAGCTCGATTTACCCCTTCCCTGCAAGCCGCTTCGCGGTGGGAAGTGGGTGCTGATAACTCAAAGCGACATAGCTCTTGACGCTGGGTATCGGCCCCTCCGCCCCAATTCTGGGGGACCGGAAAAATGCCTCTATCCGAAATCGGGTCCCCCAGAATTGGGGCGGAGGGGCCTCTTTCCGACACCTCACGCCAAGAGCGATGTCGTCCATAATGACTAGCACCCACTTCCCACTGCGAAGCAGCTCGCAGGGAAGCAGCTCACAGGGA